>JACPZX010000065.1 GCA_016195325.1 Acidobacteriota bacterium | reverse complement strand
AACGATCATGACCGATCCGGATCTCGCGCACGCCACCTATATTGAGCCGATCACGCCGGAGATCGTCGCCAAGATCATCGAGAAGGAACGGCCCGACGCGCTCTTGCCCACTATGGGCGGGCAGACGGCGCTCAATTGCGCGCTCAGCTTGCGCAAGATGGGTGTGCTGGACAAGTTCAACGTGCAGATGATCGGCGCGACCGCGGAAGCGATCGACAAGGCGGAGGACCGCGCGCTGTTCCGCGACGCCATGACCCGCATCGGGCTTGAGACGCCGCGCTCGCATCAGATCAAGACGCTGCCGCAGGCGCTGGAAGCGCTGGAAGATATCGGCCTGCCCGCGATCATCCGGCCCTCGTTCACGCTCGGCGGCACCGGCGGCGGCATCGCCTACAACGTCGAGGAGTTCCGCGACGTCGTCTCGCGCGGCCTCGATCTCTCCCCGGTGCGCCAGGTCCTCGTCGAGCAGTCGGTCCTCGGGTGGAAGGAGTACGAGCTCGAGGTGATGCGCGACCGGAACGACAACGTTGTCATCGTCTGCTCGATTGAGAACTTCGACCCCATGGGCGTGCACACGGGCGACTCGATCACCGTCGCCCCCGCGATGACCCTCACCGACAAGGAATACCAGCGGATGCGCGATGCCGCGCTGCGGATCATCCGCGCGGTCGGCGTCGAGACGGGGGGGAGCAACATCCAGTTCGCCGTCGAGCCGAAGACCGGGCGGATGACCGTCATCGAGATGAACCCGCGCGTCAGCCGATCCTCCGCCCTCGCCTCGAAGGCCACCGGCTTCCCGATCGCGAAGATCGCCGCGAAGCTCGCCGTCGGCTACACCCTCGACGAGATCCCGAACGACATCACGAAGGAGACGCCGTCGTCCTTCGAGCCCACGCTCGACTACGTCGTCGTGAAAATCCCGAGGTGGGCGTTCGAGAAGTTCCCTCAGGCCGACGCGACCCTGGGCGTGCAGATGAAGTCCGTCGGCGAGGCGATGGCCATCGGCCGCACCTTCAAGGAAGCGCTGCAGAAGGCCCTCCGTTCCCTCGAGGTGGGCCGCCACGGCCTGGGCGCCGACGGCGCCGAGAGCGCCGACCTGTCGAAGCTCCGCGAGAAGCTCACGATGCCGCACGCAGACCGCATCTTCTACATCCGGCGGGCGCTGCAGGCCGGCCTCACCGTGGACGCCATCGCCGACCTCACGCGCATCGACCGGTGGTTCGTCAAGAACATCGAGCAGATCGTGAACATGGAGGGGAACCTCAGGGCCTTCTCCCTCGAGTCGCTTCCCGTCGATCTCCTGAGGCAGGCGAAGCGGTGGGGCTTCTCGGACCGGCAGATCGGCCACCTCGTCGGCGCGAAAGAGCTCGACGTGCGGGCGCACCGGAAGGCGGTCGCCATCACCCCGGTCTACAAGCGGGTCGACACCTGCGCCGCCGAGTTCGAGGCGCACACGCCCTACCTGTACTCGACCTACGAGCAGGAGTGCGAGGCGCGCCCCGACGCGAAGCGGAAGGTGATGATCCTCGGCGGCGGCCCGAACCGCATCGGCCAGGGGATCGAGTTCGACTACTGCTGCTGCCACGCCTCGTTCGCCCTCCGCGAGGAGGGGTTCGAGTCGATCATGGTCAACTGCAACCCCGAGACCGTCTCGACCGACTACGACACCTCGTCGCGCCTCTACTTCGAGCCCCTCACGTTCGAGGACGTGATGAACATCATCGAGGTCGAGCGGCCCGAGGGGGTCATCGTGCAGTTCGGCGGCCAGACGCCGCTGAACCTCGCCCTGGCCCTCCAGCGCGCCGGCGTCCCGATCCTCGGCACCTCCCCCGACTCGATCGACCTCGCCGAGGACCGGCGCCGCTTCGGCGATCTCCTCCGCTCGCTGAAGATCACCCAGCCCGAGGCCGGGACGGCGACCTCGGTGGACGCGGCGCGCGAGGCGGCGCGGCGCATCGGCTACCCGGTCCTCCTGAGGCCCTCGTACGTCCTCGGCGGCCGGGCGATGTGCATCGTCCACGACGAGGAGCGGCTGACCCACTACATGCGCCACGCCGTCGAGGCCAGCTCCGACCGCCCCGTCCTCATCGACCGGTTCCTCGAGGACGCCTTCGAGTTCGACGTCGACGCGATCGCCGACGGCGAGACGGTGGCGATTGGCGGCATCATGCAGCACATCGAGGAGGCCGGGATCCACTCGGGGGATTCGGCCTGCGTCCTTCCCGCGTACAAGATCAGCTCCGAAAACCTGGCCCGCATCCGCGAGATCACGGTCACGCTCGGGAAGGCCCTAGGCGTGCGCGGCCTCATGAACATCCAGTTCGCGATCAAGGACGGCGTCGTCTACGTCCTCGAGGTCAACCCGCGCGCGTCGCGCACGGTGCCCTTCGTGAGCAAGGCGATCGGCGTTCCGCTGGCGCGCCTCGCGACCAAGGTCATGATCGGAAAGAGCCTCAAGGAGCTGGGCTTCACGGTGGAGCCGGCCCTTCATGGCTGGTACGTGAAGGAGGCCGTTCTCCCGTTCGCGAAGTTCCCCGGCGAGGATCCCGTCCTCGGCCCCGAGATGCGCTCGACCGGCGAGGTCATGGGGATCGCCCCCACCTTCGGCAACGCCTTCGCGAAGGCGCAGATGGCGAGCGGCTCGTCCCTCCCGACCTCGGGGACCGCCTTCATCTCGGTCAACGACTTCGACAAGAAGAACGTCATCCCGATCGCGCGCGACCTCGCGGCCCTGGGATTCCGCTTGATGGCGACGCGCGGCACCGCGCGGGCCTTCGAGGACGCAGGGTTGTCGGTCGAGTCGGTCCACAAGGTCAACGAGGGGCGGCCGAACGTCGTCGACCACATCAAGAACGGCCAGATCCACCTGGTCGTGAACACCCCTCTCGGCGGCGGCTCGTACGGCGACGAGCCCGCCATCCGCAAGTCGGCCTACGCCCACGGCGTGCCGTGCATCACGACGCTGTCGGCGGCAGCCGCCTGCGTCTCCGGTATCCGCGCGCTGAAGGACGAGCCTCTGGCCGTCAAGGCCCTCCAGGACTACGAGCAGTACGCGTATCTGAAGCGGTGAAGCTCTTCTTCCTGATCGCCCTCTGCGGGGCCTCCCTCGTGATGGCCGGGGACGAGCTTCCGATCCTTCGCGCCCACTCCCGCGTCGTGGATGTCCGGGACGGCGACCGGCTTCTGAAGGGCGTGTGGGAGGCCGACCCCGCTGTCGATCTCGATGTCTACCAGGCTCGCCGATCGCCGCG
Organism: Acidobacteriota bacterium; assembly: GCA_016195325.1. Classification (NCBI taxonomy): domain Bacteria; kingdom Pseudomonadati; phylum Acidobacteriota; species Acidobacteriota bacterium. The sequence continues at coordinate 46,950 of JACPZX010000065.1, read as the reverse complement.
CCCGAAGCGGGTGACGTTCATATCCGACGTGGATTCTCTCTCCTTCGACGTCGAGCCGGGGCGCACGTACGACTTCGTCGTCATGCTCGACGGGAAGGACGCCTGCCCCGCGCGTCTCTCGACGATGACGGGGGTCGCCGAGCGGGTCGGCGCCGCGTCGGGACCGGTTGAGATCCCGATCTCGATCCAGAGCGGCAAGCTCCACCTCGTGGGGAGGTTCAACGGCTCGCAGCCTCTCGATCTCATCTTCGACACCGGCGCGGACTCGCACGTCCTCTACCCTTCGGCCCGGGAGAAGGGCGCCGGGTTCCGGCTGGATGGCCACGCGACGAACCGTGGCACCGGCGGCACGACCCTCCGCCGGCTCGGCAGCGGCAACCGACTCGAGCTCGGCGATCTGAGGTGGAGCCACGAGTCGATCATCGTCGTGGAGAAGCAGGCCGACGCGGCCGACGGCATCGTGGGGTACACCGCGCTCGAGGACCGCGTGGTGGAGCTCGACTTCGATCGGATGGTGATGCGCGTGCACGACGCGCTGCCACCCCTTGCCGCCGGCTTCGTCCGCATCCCGATGCCGGACGCGGGGTCGCTGACGGCGGTGGAGGTTCGTTTGGGGAGCGAGGGCGGCCTCTTCGTCCTCGACTCCGCGGGGACGGGGGCGCTCATGGTGAACCGGGCTTTCGCGGCGGCTCACGGTCTGCCGGGCTCGCTGCGGGTCCTCGGCTCGAGCACGTCGCGGGGTGTCGGTTCGGGAGTGGTCCGGAACGCCGTGCTCCTCGCCCCCGAGCTGACGCTCGCCGGGGCCACGCTGCACGACGTCCCGATCGACGTGGAGCTTCCGGGTGACGGCGAGGCGGCGCCTCCCGGCGGCGCGCTGTGCATGGAGGTGCTGCAGCGGTTCAACGCGGTACTCGATTACCCGGGGAGGGCGGCGTACTTCAGGCCGAATGCGCGGTTCGCCGAGGCGTTTCCGTCGCGAACTTCGGGGCCTTCGACGGTCGTGGTGGCCGGGGTCGCGGTGGGCGTCGTGGGGCTGGCTGTGTTCGTGGTAAGAAGGAAGCAGAATCGCTCGATGAGTTCGGGGAGCGCATGAGCGAGCCCGATTTCCTGGGAGAAATCCTGCGCCTCAGCGTCGAGGAGCGGCTTCGACTCGTAGATGCCGTGTGGGAAAGCATCGCGTCGCACCCGGGTTCACTCCCTCTGAATGATGCGCAACGCGCGGAGTTGGATCGTCGGCTCACGGAGCACTGTGAGAACCCCGAAGCGGCACGACCGTGGTCGGATGTCCGCGATTCGTCGAGCCTGCGGAAGTAGGCTGCCCACCCCCCCGCTACCCGGGAGTGGTTGAAAATCGTCCACCAAGTGGTTGATTTTCGTCCACCTCAAACCGCGCGTCGTGTCGTTAATACCGAAGCCGACGCGCACCCGCGGCCGCGCAGTTCTGCGGCATGACAAGTGATCGCTCTTCGATCCCGCCGCACCCGCGCTCAAGAGGGTGTTCTACGACACCATCACGAGTGTGGTGTCAGGCGCCGACAGGACGCTGAGGGCCAACAGATCCGGGACGACGCGACCGAACGCCAATCCCTGCCCCTGACACCTCGACCCCGCCGTGGAATGGACCAACACACGTTCTATGGTTCTTGACACACACATGAGTGTGTCGTAATGTATGTCATCAAGGAGGTGTCAAGTGGCCCGAGTCAACGTCTTCCTCGCGGACGAGCTGTTGCACCAGGTCGACGCCGAGGCGGCCGATTCCAGCATGAACCGAAGCGCCCTCATTCAGTCGGCGCTGGTCGCCTTTCTCGAGGCCCGAAAGCGGGAACGGGAGACGGCCGCCGTGCGAAGGGAAATGGAGAAGGCGGCGAAGGGCATGGATGCGCTCGCCGAAAAGCTCGGGGCGTGGGATCCGGTCAAGGTCATCCGGGAGTTTCGCGACAGCCGGGCGCTTCGCGTGAAGGAGCCCCGGAAGCGTTACCGCGCGAAGAGCGGAGGGCGGCGGCGGTGATTCGAGCGACGCACGCGGGATACGTGCTCGATGCTTCGGTGGCCGCGAAGTGGTTTACGCGGCACCACGAATCCGATCGCGAGACGGCGGTGGCCCTGCGAGGCATGCATCAAGCGGGACGGTGCCGGCTCATCGTGCCCGAGTTCGCGCTCCTCGAGATCCTCAACGCCATCCGATTCAGCGGGCGCGCCGAGCAGGGGGATGCCGAGACCGCGATTCGCTTCCTGGAGCTCCTTCGTCTGGAGACTGTGACACTGGACTGGGATCTCCTGCGCAAGGCGACCGAACTGGCGTGGGAGTACGAGCTCGCACTGTACGATGCGGCGTACGTCGCGCTCGCCGAACGCCTGGGAGTGCCGGTGTTGACCGCGGACGAGTCGATGGCAAGAAAACTTAGAGGGCACAACCTCGTCGCCCGGCTCGCCGACCTGGCGCTCTCCTAAGTCTTTCCCCCCCGAATCACCTCGATCAGATCCCTCGTCGCGTGCGCTTTCGGATCCCCGACGATCGCCACGCGCCCGCCGTAAGACGCCACCGCGTCGCGCTCGGGGACCGTCTCCAGGGTGTAGTCGGTCCCCTTGCAGTGGACCTCGGGGCGGAGCGCGAGGATGACCCGCGAGACGGTATCGTCGTCGAAGATCGTCACGTAGTCCACGCACCCGAATCCCGCGAGGATTTCCGCGCGCTCTACCGCCGGCACGATCGGGCGCCCGGGGCCCTTCAGCCGCGCCGCGGAGGCGTCGCCGTTCACGGCGACGACCAGGATGTCGGCCTCGCGACAGGCCGCCTCGAGGTAGCGAAGGTGACCCACGTGGAGGATGTCGAAGAGTCCGTTGGCGAGAGCCACCTTCGCCCCCGAAGCCCGCCGGAAGTGGATCGCGGCGAGCAGATCGTCAAGCGCGAGAACCCGGTGACGACCCCCGGCGTCAGCCACGCGCGGTCCCCGCGCGACGGAGGGCGTCGGTCAGCTCGCGGGCGGTGACGACGGCGGTCCCCCGCTTCATCACCACGAGGCCGGCGGCGGCGTTCGCGACGAGGGCGGCCTCGACAGGGGTCGCCCCCGAAGCGAGGGCGAGGGTGAAGGCGGCGATGACGGTGTCGCCGGCGCCGGTGACGTCGGCGACCTGGTCGGAGCCGAAGACGGGGATCTCGAACGGCCCCTCCTTCGCGTCGAAGAGGAGCATCCCGCGGCTCCCGCGGGTGATGAGGACGTGATCGGCGCCGAGGGCGCTCACGAGGCGCGATCCCGCCTCGCGGAGGCGGGCCACGTCGTCCTCGATCGGCCGGCCGAGCATCTCTTCCGCCTCGCCGAGGTTCGGGGTCACGGCCGAGACGCCCTTGAACTCGCGCACGCGGTGCCGCGAGTCGCACGTGATCTTGAGGCCGTCCTCGCGCGCCTCCTCGATGAGCGCGGCGGTCAGGTCGGGCCTCACCGCGTCGTAGCCGTAGTCGGAGAGAAGGAGCGCCTCCGCGCCGTCGAGGAGCCTTGAGGCCCGCTCCACCGCCGCGCGCGCGACGGCCGACGGGACGGAGTGAGGCGACCCCTTGTCGATGCGGACGACCTGCTGCGGGCGCGAGTGGGGGAGGGCGGCGAGGACGCGCGTCTTGGCGGGGGTCTCGTACGACGCCTCGACGGTGATCCCGGAGGTCTCGATGCCGGCGCGGTCGAGGAGATCGACGAGCCTCGAGCCCGCCTCGTCGGCGCCGACGACCCCGACGGGGATCGGCCGGCCGCCGAGGGCCTTGAGGTTGTGGACCGCGTTCGCCCCGCCGCCGGGCATCGCGTGGAGCGAGCGCTGCTGCACGATCAGCACCGGGGCCTCGCGCGAGACGCGCTCGATCTCGGCGTTCAGGAACTCGTCGAGGACCAGGTCGCCGAGGACGACCACGGGGACGTCCTCGAAGCGATCGACGACGGCGCAGAGCTTCGACCCCTCCTCGCGGTAGATCTTCAACCCCTCGTCCATCATCCGCTCCTTCCCAGGATCCACTCCGCCGCGTCGAGGAGATCCTCGGCGACGTGCGCGGGGCGCACGCCCTTCCACGACATCCGGTACTGCGCCTCGCCGCGGCCATAGCCCGTGAGGACGAGAACGCTTGTGACGCCGGCGCGGTGCGCCGCCTCGACGTCCGAAAGGGTGTCCCCGACCATGTACGAGCGCGCGAGGTCGAGCCCCAGCTCGCGCGCGGCGGTCAGGATCATCCCGGGCTTCGGCTTGCGGCAGTCGCAGACCCGTCGGTACTCGGGGTCGGCGCCGTCGGGATGGTGAGGGCACACGTAGAAGGCGTCGAGCCTCGTCCCCTCCGCCTGCATCCTCTCCTGGAGCTGCTCGTGGACCTGGTCGACGAGGGCGCGGTCGAAGAGGCGCCGCGCGACGCCGGACTGGTTCGTGACCAGCACGGCCATGAAGCCGGCTCCTCTCAGTCGCTTCACCGCCTCGGCGCTCCTCGGGAGATGCCTCACGCGGCCGATGTGGTTCACGTAGCCGTTCTCGTCGATGAGCGTGCCGTCGCGATCGAGGAAGACCGCCGGCCTCAGCTCTCCGCTCACTCACGCCCCTCCGGCGGTCGCGCCGCCCGTCGCCTTCCCGTCGCCCGCCCGCGGCCGCGTCTTCCAGCGGCGGTGCATCCACAGCCACTGGCCCGGCCGCCGCCGGATCTCCGATTCGAGCAGGGCCGTGCAGCGCGTCATGATACCAAGGACGTCCGCCTCGCGATCGCCGGTTGCGCGCGGCTCGATGGGCGGAAGGTACCGGATGACGTAGCGCCCGTCGGCGAGGAGCTCGCTCACGACCGGGACGATGGGGGCGCCCGTCCGCATCGCCAGGAGGCCGAGGGTCGGCGCGGCGGAGGCGTCGCGCCCGAAGAAGGGGACGAAGACGCGATCGGACTCGACGAAGTCCTGGTCGATGAGGAGCGCGATGCACCATCCGTCGGCGAGCGCCTTCAGGATCCCCCGGACCGCGCGCCTCTTGTGGACGATCTCGTTGCCGCTCGCGCGGCGCCCCTTCGCCAGCATCGTCTCGAGGCGCGGGTTGTCGAGCGGGCGCGTGACCATCGCCATCGGGAGCCCGACCCATCCCTGCAGGAGCGCGACCATCTCCCAGTTCCCCATGTGAGCCGAGACGACGAAGACCCCTTTACCCATCAGGTGCGCGCGCTTCAAGTGCTCGAGCCCTTCCCACTCGGCGAGGCGATCGACGTCCTTCACGCGGCGGTAGGGGAGGAGGAGGCAGTCGGCCGCGACGGCGCCGAAGTGGGAGAAGCACTCCCGTGCGATCCGCTCGGCGGCGCCGCCTGCCGACGCCTCCGGGAGCGAGGCCCTGAGGTTCTCGATCGCGATCCGGCGGTGGCGTGAGTCGATCGCCCACGCGAGGAGGCCGGCGAGGCGCCCGACGCCGAGGGCGGCGCGCCTGGGGATCACGCGGAGAGCGAGCTGGAGCGCGCGGATCGGGAGATACTCGACCCACGTGAGGATCGGCCCCTTCCGCGACGATTCGGCGGCGACGGGGCTCACGTCGGCGTCGCTCCTTTCACCACGAGCGCGCGAAACGACTCCTCCTCGCCGGGGCGGCAGGCCGCCTCCACGCGAAGAGCGAGAAGTCGCTCGCGCGCGAGATCCCCGAGGCTCGGCGTCCCGGTCAGCCGCGCGAGGTCCTTTTCGGTCGTGACCAGGGCGCGCGCGCCGTGGCGGGCGGCGGCCTGGATGATCCGCGAGACGTCCCCGCTCGCGAAGGGGTGGTGGTCCTTGAAGGGGTGGAACTCCGCGACGTCGGCGCCGAGGGCGCGGAGCGCCGAGTCGAACCTCTCCGGGCGCGCGATCCCGGCGAAGGCGACGACGCGCGCGCCGACGAGGGAGCTGAGATCCACGGTCTCCGTCGACGCATCGGCCCGCACGAGGGCCAGCGAGGCCGGAGACACGGTCACGTGAAAAATCGGAGTCCCGGGCGGCCTCCATCGCGCGAGGAGGTCCGCCGGATCGCCCCCCGCCCCGGTGACGAGGATCGCGCCGGCGCGGGCGAGGGCTCGCGGCGGCTCGCGGAGGAGGCCTGCGGGGAGGAGGCGCCCGTTGCCGAAGGGGGCGGCCGCGTCCACGAGCACGAGGTCGAGATCGCGTCGCAGCGCGACGTGCTGGAATCCGTCGTCGAGGACGATCGATCGCGCGCCGAGACGGGAGATGGCGAGGCGCGCTCCTTCGGCGCGCCGTCTCGCCACGACCACCGGGATCGACGGGAGCAGCCCCGCCAGCATCACGGGCTCGTCGCCGGCGGCCGCCGCCGCGACGGCGGGGGCCCCGGAGCCGTCCGAGACGACGAGGGGATCGACGGCGCGTTTCCCGCGGTAGCCGCGGCTCACGATCGCGGGATTCAGCCCGGCCTCGTGGAGCAGGCGCGCGACGAGCGCCGTGACCGGCGTCTTGCCGGTCCCCCCCGCGACGAGGTTGCCGACGCTCACCACGGGGACGGAGACGGTCTCGCTGCCGAGCCACCCCCGGCGGTAGAGGAAGGCGCGGGCGCCGACCGCCCCACCGTAGAGGGCCGCGAGCGGCGAGAGGAGGGCGCTCATCCGGCGAGCCCGCCGAAAACGGCCGGGATCCGCTCGCGGAGCGCGGTGAGGGTTCGAGCCGTCGCCCCGGCGTGCGCCGCGACGAACTCCCGCCCCGCGGCGCCTGCCCGCTCGCGGGCCGCGCGGTCGCCGAGCAGCGCCACCGCGCGCGCCGCCAGCGAGTCGGCGTCGCGCACCACGAACGCGGCGCCGCACGCGACGAGGGCCGACGCAGCCTCGCGGAAATTGTCCATCCCGGGGCCGAACAGGATCGGCACGCCCGCGCGCGCGGGCTCGAGGGGGTTCTGGCCGCCGCGCGGGACCAGGCTCCCGCCGACGAAGGCCAGGTCGGCGAGGGCGTACGCCGTTTCGAGCTCCCCGATCGTGTCGAGGAGGACGGCGTCGTGGCGCGCCGTTCCCGCGGCGCCGCGGGATCGCCTCAGCGGGACGGCGCCGGCCTTCGCCATCGCGGCGGCGACCTCCTCGAACCGCTCCCTGTGGCGCGGCGCGACGACGAGAACGAGTTCCGGCACGGCGCGCGCGAGCCGGCGCCAGGCGTCGAGGACGATCGCCTCCTCGCCCGGCGCGGTGCTCCCGGCGACCAGAACCGGGCGTCCGCCCGCGAGGCCCAGCTCGGCCGCGAGGGTGGCGGGGGGAAGGGCCCCGTCGCGCGGAGCGGCGTCGAACTTGATGTCTCCCGTGACGACGACCGCTTCGGCGCGCGCGCCGAGGGCCACGAGGCGCTCGGCGTCGGCGGCGCTCTGCATGCACGCCGCGCGGAGCGAGGCGAGCGCGGGGGCGACGGCGCCGGCGATCAGCCGGTAGCGCCGCGCGGAGCGCTCGCTGATCGAGCCGCTCGCGATGAAGGTGGGGATGCCGCGGCGCGCGCATTCCCCGAGCAGCCCCGGCCAGATCTCCGTCTCGATCGATCCGTACGCCGCGGGGCGCAGCGCGTCGAGAGTGCGGCGCACGAACGGATCGAGATCGAGGGGAAAGGCGAAGACGTCACCCGTGCCGCTGCCGGAGCGTTCGGCGCGGGCGAGCCCCGCGGGGGTCGTCGCCGAGAGGGCGAGGCGCGAAGAGAATCCCGACCTGCGCAGCGCCCCCGCCAGCGTCTCGGCGACGCGCACCTCACCCACCGAGACGGCCTGGAGCCAGAGGGAGCCGGGCTGCCGATCGCGCAGCGCGAGCCTCCCGAGCCGCTCGCGCAGGCGCTCCCCATCCCCGGGGTTCGAGAGGGCGCGCAGCCACAGCGCGGGGACCACCAGGGCGGCCCCTCCCAGCGTCAGCGCCTTGTAATAGGTGGTCATCGAGGGTGGTCTTACCACGTCTAACGCTCACAACCGAAACCATTTAGCCGCCGATTATACACGGCCCGCCGAGGGAGCGCCGAAAGACCCGCAACGCCCCGGACGCCGTTCCATCCTCTGATTGTTTCCCCTCCCGGCCCACCTTATATTCCCTCATCGTCTGGACTGATGCCGCGCGCCGGCCGACATGTCGACTCGATCGCGCGCCGGCGGGAGCCGCTGAGAGATGGCCGTCGTCCCCGATCGCGAGCTTCACGACGCGCTCCTCGGGCCCTCCCTCGTCCACGAGCTGAAAACCCCGATCGCCTCCCTCAGCGGCGCGTCGAGAGGGCTGCGCACCGGCCTCCAGTCGATTCTCACGTCGCTGACCGCCCCCGGGCCGCTCGAGCCGGCGGCGATCCGCGATCTCGGCGCCCTCATCGCCGACGATCTCGCGTCGGCCGAAGGGAGGCCTCCGATCACGGGGCCGATCCCGCAGAGCCGTCTCGACGACGCGTCGCGCGCCCTGATCGCCGCGGGCGTCCGCGGCGACGTCCCGGACATCTCGGCCGTGATCGTCCGCGGAGGATGGGACGATCGGATCGATCTCGTGGCCCCCCTCCTCGCCGCGGCGGATCCGCACTTCGCGCTCGGCATTCTCGAGGCGGCCTCGAAGCTCCGCTCGAGCCTGCGGAGCCTCGACGCGTCGATCTCGCGCCTCGGGGGGATCGCCGGCGCGGTGAAGGGAGGGTCTCCTTCCGGCCGCGCCGCCGAGGAGAGGACGGGGCTGAGGGCCTCGGTCGAGGACGCCCTCGCGACGCTCCGGCACGAGATCCCATCGAGCGTCCACATCGAGGTGCACGGCGCCGAGGAGATCGCCGTGCGGGCAGGGGCGGGGCGGGTCGGCCAGGCCCTGTCGAACGTCATCTTGAACGCCTTCGCGGCGCTGAGGGGCCCGGGAGGTCGCGTCGAGATCGAGGTCTTCCGCAGCGGGCGGCACGGCGTCGTCACCGTCACCGACGATGGCCCCGGAGTCCCCGAGGCGATAAGGCGCGATCTCTTCACGCCGTACGTCACCGGGCGCCGGGACGGGGAGGGGACGGGGCTCGGGCTCTTCATCGCGCGCGAGATCGTGAATGGTCTCGGCGGCGATCTCTCCTTCGAGTCGCGGCCCGGGCGGACCTGCTTCACGATCCGGCTCGACGCGGCCGCCGCGGGGGAGGGGGTCTGATGGCGGACAAGGGCTACATCATCTGCGTCGACGACGATCTCGCCCTCCTCGAGACCCTCTGGCAGCAGATCCTCGACCTCACGTCGGCGACGCACGAGGTGGTGATGGCGAAGAGCGCCGAGGAGGCGCTCTCGATGATCTACCAGCTCCACCACGACGGGAAGACGGTGGAGATGCTCATCACCGATCTCATCATGCCCGGCATGACGGGGGATCGGCTCCTCGAGATCGTCAACGCGCGCTTCCCGGTGATCGTGAAGATCCTCCTCACCGGACACACCGGCCTCGACTCCGCCCTGTACTGCATCAACAACGCGAACCTCGACAAGTACATCTCGAAGCCGTGGCAGATGGAGGACCTGCACATGACGGTCTCCTCCCTGCTCCGGCAGTTCCGGCTGCGGCGCGACAACCAGCGCCTCCTCGAGGACCTCCAGCTGCGCAACCTGCAGCTCAAGGGAGCGCTCCGCGAGCTCCGGAACGCGCACGGGCAGATCGAGTCGGCGTACATGCAGACGCTGCAGTCGCTCGCGGCGGCTCTCGACGCGAAGGACCCCTACACCGCCGGCCACTCCGAGCGCGTCGCGCGCTGGGCCGCGATGATCGGCCGGAGGCTCCAGCTTCCCCGCGAGGAGATCGAGGACATCCGGGCCGTCGCCCTGCTGCACGACATCGGGAAGATCGGCCTCCCCGAGAAGATCCTGAACAAGCCGGGGCGCCTCTCGAGCGAGGAGATGGACATGGTGCGCATGCACCCCATCATCGGGGCGCAGATTCTCGGCCCCATCGTCTCGTTCGCGCGCTACGTGCCGATCGTGCGGCACCACCACGAGTGGTACAACGGCTCCGGATATCCCGACAGGCTCGGCGGAGCCGACCTGCCGCTCGCCGTCTGGGTGACGGCGCTCGCCGACGCCTTCGACGCCATCACGAGCAACAGGCCCTACCGCAAGGGGCAGACCCTCGACTTCGCCTTCGGCGAGATGATCGGCGGGATGAGCACGCAGTTCCATCCCGACTGCGTGCGCCTCTTCGTCGAGGTGCTCCAGGAGCCGGGCTTCTCGTTCGAGGAGGCGATCCGGCTCGGCGCCGGACGCAAGCGGCGCGAGGGGGTCCCGGAGCCCCTCGAGGCGGCGATGCAGCACCTCGTCGAGTCGGGGGGGGTGGCGCGCTCCTGCTGCGCGATGATGCAGCAGTACGGCGCCCTCGACGATTCCTCGCTGCACGCGGGTCACACGCACGTCGGTCCGGGGGAGAGCGCGGCCGCCGGGCAGGTCCCCGAAGATCGCGAGAAGGGCGAGGCGCCCGCGGGCGACGCGGCCGGGCGCGAGGCCGCGCCGGGACAGCGGCCGGAAGGTGGCGCGCCCCGGGGCGCGGAACGATCCGCTTCCGAAGCGTCCGAGGCCGCCGGGCCCGGGACGCGCGGCACCTAGAATTCGCTTTCCCGCCCGGAGCCCCGTCTCTATAATGCCCGCTCGGCTCGATCATGCCGCGGAGGTCGACTGATCACCCCCATGCCTCCCCGAAAGCGCGTGCGCCTCGTCTGGTCGCTGCTCGCCGTCCTTCTGGCGACGTCCCTCGTCCCCCTCTTCGTCACCGCGTACGCCCTCATCGACATCAACCAGGAGACGCTCGAGTCGGCGACGCGCGAGTACCAGCTCCAGGTCGCAGGCTCTCTGGCCTCCCGCCTCGACGCCGCGGTGAGCGGCGGGCGCGCTCTCCTCAACGCGGCCGTCACCGCCGTGGGGCCGAGGGTGCGCGCGGCGGACGCGCCCGACGCCGGGGCGATCCGCGCCCTCCTCACCCCGTACCTCAGCTCCGAGGTCGTCATCCTCCGCTACACGTCGGCCACCGGAAGCATCGCCCAGGTCGGCGAGGCCCGCGGGCTCGACGCCGGCGCGGTGCAGGACGCGTGCTTCGAGGCGTTCGCCACCGCGGTGGCCGCGGCGGCCCCCGTCGTCGTGCCGGTCCGGCTCGCCCCCGCCGCGGCGGACCACGGGCCACGCCCCGGCGCGGTGATCGCCGCGCCCGCGGCGCGCGAGGGGGCGGCCGCGGGGGTGTTCGCGGCGGTGGTCGATCTGACCGACACCTGGAACCGGGGCGTGAACGACGTCGGCGCCGACTACGCTCTCTTCGCCATCGATCCGAACGGCGGCATCCTCGCGAGCGCCAATCTCCAGCCCGCCCTCGCCGACGGCACGTACCGCAGGCTCGACATCGTCGAGCGGTTCCTCTCGACCCGCGGCGGGATCAAGGAGGCCAGGCCGCTCACGCTTCCCGGCGGCGGCCTCGCGCGCGTGGAGCTCCTGGGCGCGTCGGTCCCCACGGATCTCGGATGGGGGCTCTTCGTCCTCGTCGATCGGGACCTCGCGTACCACTCCGCGGCCGAGATGCGATCCGAGATCTACCGGTGGGCCCTCTTCGCGATCGCCCTCGCGGTGATCGCCGCCGTCGTCGCCGCGGGGCTCATCACGCGCCCGCTGAAGTCCCTCGTCGACGGCGCGCGGAGCCTCGCGCGCGGCGAGTTCGGCAAGCCCGTCGGCGTGAGCAGCCGGAGCGAGATCGGCGAGCTCGCGGAGACGTTCAATTTCATGTCGGAGGAGATCCAGAACCACATCCAGCGCATCCACTCGGCGGCCGACGAGAACCAGCAGCTCTTCCTCGGCGCGATCCGGGCCTTCGCCGCGGCGATCGACGAGAAGGACCCGTACACGCGAGGCCACTCCGAGCGCGTCCACCGGTACTCCGTCGCCGTCGCGCGCCACATGGGGCTCGGGAAGACGGAGCTGCGCGACGTCACGGTCGCCGCGCTCCTGCACGACGTCGGGAAGATCGGCATCGAGGACGCGATCCTGCGAAAGCCCGCGGCGCTGACCGACAAGGAGTTCGAGATCATGAAGCGCCACCCGGAGAAGGGGTCGCACATCATGGAGTCGATTCCCCAGATGCGTCCCATCCTCGGCGGGATTCGCAACCACCACGAGCGCTGGTCCGGCGGCGGCTACCCCGACAATCTGACCGGCGAGAAGATCCCCCTCATCGCCCGCATCGTGCAGGTGGCGGACACCTTCGACGCGATGACCACCACGCGCCCCTACCAGCGCGCGATGAAGATGGAGGCGGGGGTCGCTCGCATCCGCGAGCTGTCGGGAATCGTCTTCGATCCGAAGGTCGTCGAGGCGTTCCAGGAGGCCTGGGTCGCAGGCGACATCAAGCCCGACATCCACCCGCCCGCGAAGGGGGTCGAAGCCCCCGCGCCGGAGGCGGACGCCTGACCTCACGCCGCCCCGCGCGGGAGCCCCTCCGCGCCGTCCTCTTCGATCTCGACGGCACGCTCACACCCCCGCGATCCTCCTGGCAGTACGTCCACGAGCGCCTCGGCCTCTGGGCCGGCGGCGCCGAGCGCATTCAGGATCGGTTCCGCGCCGGGGAGATCTCCTACGAGGATTTCTGCCGCCTCGACGCGGAGGCCTGGCGGGGCCTCCCGGCCGCGCGCCTTCGCGGGCTCTGCGACGAGATCCCCTGTCACGAGGGGGCCGCGGAGCTGATGCGGGAGCTGAGGCGGCGCGGCCTCCGGACGGGCATCGTCTCCACCGGCATCACCTTCCTCGCAGACCGCGTGGCGCGCGAGCTGGCCGTGGACCACGCCGTCGCCAACGAGATCGTCGAGGCAGAGGGGGTCATCACCGGGGAGGTCGTCATCCACGTGCCGCACGGCGCGAAGGACCTGGCGCTCGCGCGATTCTGCAGCGAGTTCGGCATCGGGGCCGGAGCGGTCGCGGCGGTGGGGGACTCGCATGGCGACCTCTCGATGTTCCGCGCCGCCGGCCGCTCGATCGCCTTCAACGCGACCGACGCCGCCGTCGAGGCCGGGGCCGACGAGGCGCTTCCTGGCGCAGACCTCAGCGCGCTTGTAGATTGCCTTCTCAGTCACGGGGGGTAGCGCGTGTCGCGACGATTCGATGTAGGGGCTAAGGTCTACAACTCTCAGCTCGGGGTCGGCGAGATCGTCTCCGTCGACGGGTACGGCGAGAAGGAGAAGCTGACGATCAACTTCGAGAGATCGGGCGTCCGCCAGGTTCTCTCGAAATTCTTCGTCCTCGAGCCGTTCGACAACGACCTCCACGCGACCCCGCTGCCCGCGCCCGATCCGCCGGCAGCCCCCACCCGGTTCGAGCCCGCGCACGCCCCGGTGCGCGCGGCGGATCCCGTCATGGCCGCCGCGGCTCCCGAACCGGCGCGCCCCACCGAGCCCCGCCGGTACGCCGAGCCGACCCCCCACGCGGCCGATGCGCCCGCCGTGGGCCGGGCGTACCCGGCCTCCGGCCCGACGACCTCGTCGATCAAGGAGGCGCTGCGCGAGGTGATCCGCGAGGAGATGGGGATCCCTGCGATCCGCATGATGGACCGGTGGAAGGGGGGGACCGTGATCCTCCGTCCCGGGCGCGAGGGGCAGGCGGAGAAGGTCGTCCCGATCGATGCGTTCTTCCACAAGATCGTCATGATCCGCGATCGGCTCCGCGTCCTCGAGCAGAAGATCAACGCCCATCCCGGCCTCGCCGACGCCGACAAGGTCGAGATCCAGCAGTACGTGACGCGCATCTACGGGTCGTTGACGACCTTCAACGTCCTCTTCGCCGACCGGGACGACTGGTTCGTCGGGCAGAAAGATCAGGACGACTAGCATTTTGCCTTGATCTCGACTTTCGATTTACATACACTCTCCTCGCTTTCGCCTTCCGCGGAGGCCAACACGTAGCGAGGAGTCATGGCCAAAGAGCTTCCCAGAATCCTCACCAAGCGCCAGAAGGAAGTCCTCGACTTCATCTCGAGGTTCGTCGACGAGAAGGGGTATTCGCCGAGCCTGGTCGAGATCGGCGAGAACTTCGGCCTCTCGTCGGTCGCCACGGTCCACAAACACGTCGAGAACCTCCAGAAGAAGGGGTTCGTGACGCGCGTCTGGAACGCGAACCGATCCCTCGATCTCACCGAGAAGTCGATGAGCGTGAGGGCCATCCGCGTCCCGCTCATCGGCCGCGTCGCCGCCGGTTTTCCCATCGAGGCGATCGAGCAGCACGAGCAGATCGCCATCCCCGAGGACATGGTCGGGAAGAACCGCACCTTCGTCCTCGAGGTCCGCGGCGACTCGATGATCAAGGAGCAGATCCGGGACGGCGACTACGTGATCTGCGAGGACCGCCCGCGCGTGAGGGAGGGAGATCTCGTCGTCGCCCTCATCGACGGCGAGGAGGCGACGCTCAAGAAGTTCTACCGCGAGGGGAGCCGCGTCAGGCTCCAGCCAGCCAACGACGACCTGAAGCCCTTCGTCTACGACGCGAGCCGGGTCAAGGTGCAGGGGGCGGTCATCGGGGTGCTGCGGAAGTACCGCTGATCGGGTGGCCGATCGGGTGAAGAATCCCCGCGATCTCCTCGATCGCGTCCACGATCCTCGGCCCCGGCTGAAGGATGTCCGTCGACAGCACGTGAACCCGCCCCGACTTGACCGCCGCGACCTCCGACCATCCCGGCTTCGAGGCGATTTCCTTCGCGAAGGCCGCGTTGTCCGGGACGGTGAGGAGGATCTCCGGATGCCTCGAGATGACCGTCTCGAGATCCACCTCCGCCCAGCGCGCAGAGAGGTCCTTCGAGATCGAGTCGGCCCCCGCCCGTTCGAGAGCGTCGCTCATGAACGTCCCCTTCCCGGGCACGAGCAGGGGGTCCCCCCACAGCACGAACAGCACGCGAGGTCGTGAGACCCCCGCCACCCGCTTCGCCACCGCCTCGAGCCGCGCCCGGAGAGACGCCACGACGCGCCCCGCCGCCTCGTCGGCGCCCGTGACGTCGCCGAGCTCCGAGATCGTGGAGAGGATCGACTCCACCGACGGCGTGTCGCAGGTGTAGACGGGGATGCCGATCCTCTCCATCCGATCCCGGTCCTCGACGTAGTTCCCGGACGTGGTCGCGACGACGAGGTCGGGCTTCAAGGACACGATCTTCTCGAGGTCGGGGTTCATGAGGCCGCCGACGCGCGCGGGGGAGGATCCTGCCGGCGGCTTGCAGAAGTCGGTGACGCCCACGAGGCGCGAGCCCACGCCGAGATCCCCCAGGATGTCGGTGAGGTTCGGCGCGAGAGAGATGATGCGCTCGGGCCGCGCGGGGACGCGGACCTTCCGCCCCACCGCGTCGGTGACGGTGCGGGCGTCGGGGGCCGCGGGTATCGCGGTGCTCGCCGCGAGCGTGAGCGGAAGCGCCACGGCGCAGAGAATTCGTGTGCAGAGCACCCGCATGTCGATCCCCCGGAAACGCCCTCGGTTGATGGCCCGTCGTGATGGACCGTATAATAAGCGCTCGCCGGCCCGGCCGGATGGAATTCAGCGAACTCGAGCGGAGGTGAAGTGGCAGCGGAAGGCAAGCCGCGTCTCGATCCCCGCATTGCCGTCAGACTTCGCGTGGACATCCAATACCCTCTCCGCGGCGCGCACTGGCGGCGGGGCGAGACGTACGACCTCAGCGCCAGCGGGAGCTGCTGCCGCTGCGAGCTGGACCTGCCGCTCAAGGCCCAGGTGGGTTGCCGCATCTACCTCCCTCCGGCGGGCGGAGAGGGAGAAAGCCTCATCGACACCGACGCCGTCGTCGTCCGGGTGGACTCACCCGAACCAGGATCGAGGGAGTGGCGCTATGGCCTTTACTTCGTCAACCTCAGCGAGACCGATTTCCAGAGCCTCAAGAGATTCGTCTACGCGTCGCGCGAAGCCGTCACCTGACGCCGCCGCGATCGCGCTCCTCGTCGCGATCGCGCTCGCTCTGACCGGCGTCGCGGGCTTTGCGGACGACGCGAAGCCGGCGTACTCCCTCATCACCCTCGACGGCCACCGGATCGACGTGACGGAGAAGCCGTCGCCGCAGGGGGAAAAGGTGCTCCTGAAGCTCTTCCCGAGCGGCGACACCGCCGTCTACCCTGCGAAGGCGATCGACTGGCCCGCCACCGAGCGATTCAACGCTCCACCTCCACCGAAGGCCGCTCCGGCACCGCAAGCGTCGCCGGCGGCGGGGACTCCGGACGTCGTCACGCCGGGGCGCGGGCGCTCGGCCACGCGCAGCGACGGCGTCCTCTCGCTCAAGCTGGTGGGCGGAGGGCATGCCCGTGTGACGACATCGGCCGAGGGCGCCTCTCCGGAGTCGCCCGCTCCCGCCCCGTCCGGCGCGCCGGCGGCGAAGCCGGCGGACCCGAAGGAGACGGCCTCGCTCCTCGCCTCCCTCGCGAAGGAGATGGCGGATCTGAAGCAGGTCCAGTCGGGGTTTGCGGCGAGCCGGGAGAGGCTCTCGGGAGATCTCGCCGCCCTCGAGGCGAAGGCGGCGAATGCCCCTCCCGCGGGGCTGAGCAACTACGAGTCGCCGACGAAGAAGGCGATCGAGGATCTGCGCGCGCAGATCCGGGCGGTCGACGACCAGCTCGGGCCGATCGAGCGGCGGATGCAGGAGATCCGCGTGAGGCAGTCGGAGCTCGGCCCGACGGCGGACTGAGCCGCGGCGGCGCCCCGCTCAGCTCCGGTAAATCGTCACCACGGACGTCCGATCGTCCCCCCCCATGTTGGCGCTGATCCCCAGGGGCGGAGCCGGAGCCATCTGATAGTCGGCGCAGAGCCCCTTCATCTGGCGGAATATCTCGACCGCCTGCTTCACCCCCGTCGCCCCCACCGGATGGCCGAAGGCGAGGAGGCCGCCGCCGGTGTTCACGGGGACGCGGCCGCCGATCTTCGTCGTGCCGTCCTTCACGAGGCGGATCCCTTCACCCTTCGCCGCGAAGCCCAGGGCCTCGTACATCATGACCTCGGCGATGCTGAAGCAGTCGTGCACCTCGGCGACGTGGCGTGCCCGTAGGAGAGGATCTCGACCGCCGAGGCGCGTCGCTTGCCGAGCTTCAGAAGCCCCGCGTCGGAGGCGAGGATCGCGCACGAGGCGCCGTCACTGACCTGCGAGCAGTCGCTGACCTTCATGAAGTCGCGGTACTCGGCGTTGTCGAGGAAGTTCGGGTTCCTGTCGGAGGAGGCGCGCGCGTTCTCGGGGGTCATCTTGAAAGCGCGCATGTGGGCGAAGGGGTTCTTGTTCGCGTTGCCGTACGCCTTGAGGACGATCTCGGCGAGGTCCGCCTCGCTCAGCGAGAAGGCCCGGCGGTACGCCTTGGCCCGCCGCGCGAAGAGGCAGGGGAAGGTGAACGGGTCGATCGATCGCTGCGTCGCATAGTGCGCGGCGCGCGCGAGGGCGTCGGCCCCCTCCTTCGCGGAGAGGGTCGTCTGCACCTCAACCCCTGTCACGATCACGACGTCGAGGCCGGCGCCGATCGCGTCCACTCCCGACGTGAGGGCGAGCCCGCCGCTGGCGCAGGCCCCTTCGACGCGGGAGAAGGGCTTGAACTTGAAGGCGGGGTCGGCGGCCGCGAGGGAGGCTCCCAGATGCCCCTGCTGCACGAAGATCTCCCCGGTGAAGTTGCCGACGTACCCCTTCTGGATCGCCGTCGCGGGGACGCCGGTCCGCGAGAGAGCCTCGTGCACGGCCCGGTGGAGATGCTCCTCGATCGTCGGGTTGCTTCTCTTCCCGAAATCCGGGTGCCCCTTCCAGATGAAGTCGGGATGGTGCTTGCCGAGAAACGGCGTGTGGGCGCCGCCGACGACGTAGACGGGTCGGGAGAGCTTCATTCCGGGCCTCCAGGCTCGATGCGCGCCGATCGCGCGCGATGCAGGTGTCTCGCGGGATCCCCAGAATAACGGAGGAACCTCCGCCCATCAAGGCGCGGCGCCGGGATCAGGGGGTGGTGAAGGCCATCGAGGCGAAGGAGACGAAGGTGGTGGCCTCCTCGTCCAGCGCCTGGCCGTAGTGGAGGAGCGTGCCGCGGGCCGCCCTCGGGAGAGCATGCAGGAGCGTGTAGATGGCGGAGATCCCGCAGACGCGCCGGCGATCCCCTTCGTCCGCGATCCCCCGGAAGAAGGCCTCGGGATCCCGGCGAGCCGTTGCGGCGAGCGCCTGCCGGTCGGCGTGGGCGCACGACGCGGTGTCGGCCTCGCTGACGGTGAGGGGATCGCCGAAGCGCGTGCCGAGGTGGGCGAGATCCGCGCCGGCGATCAGCCGGACGTCGCCGCGCCCCTCAATCGCTTCCCGGAGCGCGGAGACGAAGTCCGAGATCCGCGCGTCCTCGAGCGGGGACCTTCCCGACGCGACGCACTCGTGGAAGGACGAGCAGAGGATGGGGACCATCCGGATCTCCCTGGCCGGGAAGAGATGGCGCAGCCAGACCGCCTGGAACTCGATCGAGTGCTCCTTGCGGTGGACCAGCTCCTCACGGAAGAGGCGATCCCCGACCCTCGCCGCGATCGCGTCGAGAAGATGGGTGTCGGCCGGGACCTCGCCGAGGGGGGTCGCGTAGGCTTTGCGCGTCGCGACGTACATCTCGGGAGGGGCCTGGTGCGCGGTGCCGAGGACGACGAACGTCGCGGCGTCGCGGTCCGCGGCGAGGGCCGCGTAGGCGGCCCCGTACCCTTCGCCGCCGCGGTGCAGATCGATGTGCGGCGCGATGAGGCCGGCGATCTTCCCCGGGGGAAGCGGCGCGGCGGGGGCGGCGGCGAGAAGGCCCGCGAGCCCCGCGCGGAGGAGATCGGGGTCCCCCTCGTAGGCGCCTCCGGCATGGGCGGCAGGGCGGACGGGGGAGGCGCGGAAGGCGCGCTCGATCTCGGCCACCCGCGCCCGGAACGCCTCGCTGTCGAGCATCAGCGCCTCGTCGATCGCCTCCGCGAGGTCGCGGATCTGGTCGAGAGGGACGATCTCGCCGAACTTCCGGGTGCACTCCGCCTGCACGTCCCTGAGCGTGCTCCGGCCGTCGAAGCACGAGAGGACGAAGATCGTCTCGGGGGAGACGACGAGGACCGAGTCGGTCATCCCCGAGGGATCCCGGATCGCGACCGCCCGGCGCCCCTCCGCTTCCACGGGGAAGGCCTCGACAGGCCTCAGTCTCGGGCGGGCTTCATCCGCGATCACGCCGGCCCCGCGCCTACGCCGTCTTCTTCTTCAGGAGGTAGGCCGATTCGAGACGCCGGTTCTCGTGGCCGTCGTGCACCGTGAAGAACGACTGGCTCCAGATCGCGCACCCGGCGTAGCGACCCTTGCGATCGAGGACGTAGAAGTTCACGTTGAAGTCCGGGGTCCCGTCGGCCTTGAGGATTCTGGGGAGCTTCTTCGCCCGGGCGACGACGCGCTTGAGGACGTCGAGCCCGGCCTCCTCAGGGGACATCCCGCGCCTCAGGTTCTCGATGACGGACGCCGATCCGGCGGCGAGGATCACCTCCTCGCCCCGCCCCGTGGATCCGCAGGCTCCCACCTCGTTGTCCACGTAGAGGCCCGCCCCGATGATGGGCGAGTCGCCGACGCGCCCGGGCATCTTGAAGAAGAGACCCGACGTCGTCGTGACCCCCGAGAGATCTCCGTTGAGGTCGATGGCCGAGCAGTTGATCGTGCCGTAGGTGCGGACGTACTCCTTCACCTCTTCGGGCCACTCGGACTCCGGCGGCGCGATCCAGTCGTCCTTGGGAGAGAGGGTCTGGCGCCACCAGAGCCAGATCTTCCTCGATCGCTCGGTGAGGAGGTTCTCCTCCTTGAACCCCTCCGCCTTCGCGAAGTCGAGAGCCCCGTCGCCCACGAGGAGGACGTGGTCGGTCTGCTCCATCACGAGGCGCGCGACGCGCGAGGGATAGACGATGTTGTGGAGCGAGCCGACCGCGCCGGCTCGTCCCGACGGCCCGTGCATCACGGAGGCGTCCAGCTCGACGACGCCGCGCTCGTTCGGCAGGCCGCCGAGGCCGACGGTGATGTCGTTCGGATCCTCCTCGACGCGGTTCACCCCCGCGATCACGGCGTCGAGGGAGGAGCCCCCCGACTTGAGGACCTCCATCGCCTTCTCGGTGGCCTTGAGCCCGTTGCCGCTCGAGATGACGAGGGGGCGGACCCCATCCCCCCCGGCGGCCGCGGGCGCCGTCCCGGCCGTCCCGGCCTCGGCCCCCGCGCGGGAAATGACGCCGAGTGCGGCGGCTCCCGCACCCGCGGCCCCTCTGACGATGAAGTCGCGTCGCTTCATGGCGATCTCCTCCTCCCGCGTCCCGAAGCCCGTGAGGCCGGATTGTATCGGAAACGGGGGTGGCCGCGCCCGGGGGAGGCACGGAATTCGCTGTCGAAGGCTTGATGTCCTTCCGATCGAGGTATAGGTTCACGACATGAAACACGGGCGCCTCGAGATCGCGGTCCTGTGCGCGGCCGTTCTCGCCTCGGGCCTGGCCCCGTCGTTCCCCTCGACCCCGGCGAGCCGCGCGGCATGCCCGATGGCCGGCTGCGTCAAGGACACCGGCGAGTCCCTCGGTCCCCTCATGCCCTGCTGCTGCGACGGAAAGTCGCTGCCGGCCGCGGGGGATTCGAGTGCCCCGATCGCCGCTCGGTCGCATTCCCTCCACGCCCCCGGTCCGCCGATCGTGACGCCGCCGTCGTCGTTCCCGGGGTCGACACCCGCGTCGGAGCTCGCCGCCCGGATTGCCGACCAGGTCCCTCTCTACCTGCGCCACGCCTCTCTCCTGATCTGACCGCGGCGTCGCGGGGCTGAAGCGCGCCCCGCGAGGGTCCTCCTTCACCCCGAGATCTCGCATCGCGACCGCCGCGGCCAGAGCGTGCGCGGGGGCGCGTTCGTGGAGAAGGAAGCCGAACTTCCATCGCAGCGTCGTCAGGGAGGGGTGTCATGTCAAAGCGCAGCACGATCCTCGCCGCGTTCACACTCGCGGCGGCCGCACGCTTCTCCGCCATCGCGGCATCGCCGCTCGATCTCGCGGCGCTCCTGCGGGAGGCGGAGGTGAACAACCCGGAGATCGCGGCGCTGCGGCTGCGTCAGGAGGCGGCGCGCCTCGTCCCTGGGATCGCCGAGGTGCCGCCGGACCCGGTGGTGAGCGTCTCCTACCTGAACGACACGGTCACCGGCTTCACGCTCGGTCGGAGCGAGTTCTCGAATCTGGCGTTCGGCTGGACTCAGGAGATCCCGTTCCCGGGGAAGCTCCGTCTGGGCGGCGAGGTCGCGAGCCGCGAGGTGGAGATGGTTCGATCGCGCCTCGAGGCAGCCAGGCTGGGCGTCGCCGCCGCGATCAAGGGGGCCTACGCCGATCTCTACAGGATCGACCGGAGCGCCTCCATTCTGGGCGAGCGCCGGAGTCTCCTCGTCTCGCTCATGCAGACGGCTCGCGCCCGCTACGAGACCGGTGAGGGGCTTCTGGAAAACGTCCTGAGGGCGCAGTCGGAGATCACGCGGCTCGATCTCGAGGTCGAGCGCCTCGGGCAGGAGAGGCTCTCCGCCGGCGCCGTGCTCAACACGATGGCGGGACGGATCGAGGATCGTCCGCTCGCCGAGGCGACCGAGCTTCCAGTCCCGGCCGGGGAGATGGATCCGCGCGCGCTCGAAGCGGAGGCCCTGGCCCGCGCGCCCGAGATTCACGAGCGGGAGGCGGCGGTCCTCCGCGACGAGGCGCGGCTCGATCTCGCGAGGAAGCAGCTCAAGCCCGATCTGATCTGGGGAGCGGCCTATCAGAATCGCGGCGGCATCCCTCCGATGGTCATGGGAACGTTCGGCCTGCGGCTCCCGATCTACCGCGAGCGCAAGCAGGTTCAGGCGATCGCGCAGGTGCGGAGCGAAACGGACGCGTCGAAGCAGGAGGTCCTTGCGGCGAGGCTGAATGTCGCAGCGCGCGTGCGCGATCTCGCCGCGCGGGCATCGCGCGCGGGGACGCTGTCGAGCCTCTACCGGGAAGCTCTCATCCCGCAGTCCCTGAGCGCGCTCGATTCGGCGTCGGCCGCCTATGGCGTGGGGAGGGCCGACTTCCTCACGCTCCTCGACGACTTCTCGGCGGTCCTGGCCTACGAGATCGACTACGAGACGCAGCGGGCCGCGCGCGTCGCCGCCCTCGCGGCCCTCGAGCCCCTGACGGGCCGAGAGCTGGTGGCGGCGTCTCGAGGGGAAGCGGCCCGGGAGGGAGGTCCTCGTGAGTAACAACAGACTTCTCAAGATCCTTCTCGCGATCTCGGTGGTCGCCGTCGTAGTCCTCGCCGGAACGCTCTACCGGGCCTTGTCGTCGCGCGGCCCGGCGCCTCTCGAATCGAAGCCCGAGGGCGCCGTGAAGCGCAACGGTTATCACTGCGCGATGCACCCGACGATGATCTCGGACAAGCCGGATGCGTGCCCGATCTGCCAGATGCGGATGGTTCTCGATCACGACGAGGAGCCAGGATCCGGCGGCGCCCTGCCTGCCGGGGAAAGAAAGGTCGTTTACCGCTCCACGATGAACCCGACGGAGTTCTCGGACAA
This sequence comes from Acidobacteriota bacterium, assembly GCA_016195325.1. Lineage (NCBI taxonomy): Bacteria > Pseudomonadati > Acidobacteriota > Acidobacteriota bacterium. The sequence goes on along the minus strand of JACPZX010000065.1, from coordinate 24,493 downwards.
ACCCGGGAACGACTCCATGGGGATGGCGATGGTGGCCGAGGAAGCGGAGGAGCGTTCGCCGGAGGGCCCGGACGTCGAGGGGCGCGTCAGCGTGAAGATCTCCCCGGAGAAGCGCCAGCTTATCGGGGTGCGGACGGCGGTCGTCGAAAGAAAGAGTCTCACGAAGACGATTCGCACGGTCGGGCGCGTCACGTTTGACGAGACGCGGCTCCATCACGTCCACACGAAGGTCGGCGGCTGGATCGAGCGACTCTACGCCAACACCGGCGAGGTCGTCGAGAAGGGCCAGCCCCTCCTGACGATCTACAGCCCGGAGCTCCTCGCCAGCGCGCAGGAGTACCTTCTCGCTCTGAGGGCGCGCGACAGGCTCGCCGGCTCGTCGATGCCGTCCGTCAAGGCGAGCGGCGACGATCTCGTGGACAGCGCGCGGCGGCGCCTTCTCCTCTACGACCTGACGGAGGATCAGATCGACGACCTCGCGAAAGCTGGAGAGGCGCCCCGGACGACGACGATCTACGCCCCGATGACCGGACACGTCATCATGCGCAACGTCACGCACGGGGAGAAGATCGACTCGGGAACGGCGCTTCTGGACCTGGCCGATCTCAGCCGCGTGTGGGTCCTCGCCGACGTCTACGAGTACGAGTTGCCGTTCGTCCACGAAGGCCAGGCGGCGACGATGTCCCTCTCCTACCTGCCGGGCCGGACCTTCGAGGGGCGGATCACCCTTATCTATCCCGTCCTCGAGGAGGCGACCCGCACCGTCAAGGTCCGGCTGGAGTTCCCCAACCCCGGCCTCTCTCTGAAACCCGACATGTACGCCGACGTGGAGATCCGCGCGTCGATGGGGGAGAAACTGACGGTTCCCGAGAGCGCTGTCATCAGTACCGGGGAGCGCGACCTCGCTTTCGTCGATCGAGGGGGCGGCTATTTCGAGCCGCGCACGCTCACGCTCGGCCTCAGGCTTCCCGACGGCTTCGAAGTCATCGCCGGCCTCGCCGAGGGGGAGAAGGTTCTCGTCTCGGCGAACTTCTTCGTGGACTCGGAATCGACCCTGAAGGCGGCTCTTCGGGAGACCGGGGGGAAGCGATGATCGAGAGAATCATCGACTTCTCGGCGCACAACAAGCTCCTCGTCCTCGCCCTCACGGCGGCGGCTCTGGCGGGTGCCGTCTACGCGATGAGGAACGTCCCGCTCGACGCAATTCCCGATCTCTCGGACACGCAGGTCATCGTGTACTCGCGCTGGGACCGGAGCCCCGACATCCTGGAAGATCAGGTCACCTACCCGATCATCACGGCTCTCCTCGGGGCGCCCAAGGTGAAGGCGATCCGCGGCTTCTCCGACTTCGGCTTCTCATACGTCTACGTGATCTTCCAGGACGGGACGGATCTCTACTGGGCGCGCAGCCGGACGCTCGAGTACCTGAGCAAGATCCTCCCGTCACTGCCCCAGGGAGTGCAGACGCAGCTCGGTCCCGACGCGACGGGGCTCGGCTGGGTCTACCAGTACGCCCTCAAGGACACGAGCGGCCGTCACGACCTGGCCGAGCTCAGGAGCTTTCAGGACTGGCACCTCCGGTACTCGCTCCAGAGCCTTCCCGGCGTGGCGGAAGTCGCCTCCGTCGGCGGGTTCCAGAAGCAGTACCAGGTCAACCTGGAGCCGGATCGCCTCCTCGCCCACAGGATCCCGATCCAGAAGGTCGTCGAGGCCATCCGGCAGGGGAACAACGACGTGGGCGGCCGGGTGGTCGAGTTCGCGGGCCGGGAGTACATGGTCCGCGGCCGCGGCTACGCCCGCTCGATTCATGACATCGAGCAGATCGTCGTCGGAAACGACTCGAAGGGCACGCCGATCCTGGTGCGGGATCTCGGCCGCGTCGTCCTGGGGCCCGAGATCCGCCGGGGCGTCGTCGATCTTGACGGCCAGGGGGACGCCGTCGGGGGGATCGTCGTCATGCGCGACGGCGAGAACGCCCTCAACGTGATCGAGCGCGTGCGGAAGAGAATCGACGAGCTCCGTCCCTCCTTCCCGCCGGGGGTCGAAATCGTCACGACCTACGATCGCTCGGATCTGATCCGGCGATCGATCGACAACCTCAAGGAAGAGCTGGTTGTCGAGATGATCATCGTCAGCCTCGTCATCCTGATCTTCCTCTGGCACATCCCGTCGGCGGTCGTCCCGATCGTGACGATTCCCGTTTCGGTGATCCTCGCCTTCATCCCGATGTACCTGATGGGGGTCACCTCGAACATCATGTCCCTCGCGGGGATCGCCATCTCCATCGGCGTCCTCGTGGACGGGGCCATCGTCGAGGTCGAGAACGCCTACAAGAAGATCCAGCTCTGGGACGAGGGGGGCCGTAAGGAAGACTTTCACGGAGTACGGCTCCGGGCGCTCAAGGAGGTGGGGCCTTCCGTCTTCTTTTCGCTGCTCGTCATCGCCGTCGCCTTCATGCCGATCTTCACGCTGGTGGACCAGGAGGGGCGTCTCTTCAAGCCCCTGGCCTACACGAAGAACCTGGCGATGGCGATCGCCGCGATCCTGGCGATCACGCTCGACCCTGCGATGCGGATGATGTTCGCCCGGATGGAGCCGATCCGCTTCAGGCCCCGGTGGCTCTCCTGGCCGATCCATCAAGGAGTGGTCGGCACCTACTACCCGGAGGAAAGACACCCCATCAGCCGCCTCCTCTTCCGGCTCTACGAGCCGGTCTGCCGGCTCGTGTTGAGGTTCCCGGGGAGCACGATCCTGGCTGCAATCCTGGTCATGGCGATGACCGTGCCGGTCTACCTGAAGCTCGGCGGTGAGTTCATGCCGCCGCTCGACGAAGGGACCTTCCTCTACATGCCGATCACCCTCCCGGGGATCTCGGTGACCGAGGCGCAACGCCTCCTCCAGACGATGGACCAGATCCTGATGGAGAGCCCCGAGGTGGAGCGGGTTTTCGGCAAGATCGGCCGCGCCGACACGCCCACCGATCCCGCTCCCTTCTCGATGGTGGAGACGACGGTTCTCCTGAAGCCCCCGTCTCAATGGCGCCGTGTCCCGCGCTTCTACTCGGAATGGCCCGAGTGGCTCCAATCATCGTTGCGGCACGTCTGGTACGACAGGATCACGAAGGACGATCTGATCGCCGAGCTCGATCGGAAGCTCCGTTTCCCGGGCGTGTCGAATATCTGGGTCATGCCGATCAAGAACCGCATCGACATGCTTCAGACGGGGATCAGGACGCCCGTCGGCGTGAAGATCTTCGGCGCCGACCCGAAGGTGATCGAGCGGATCGGCGGCGAGGTGGAAGCGGCGGTCCGGGAAGTGCGCGGCACGCGGAGCGTTTTCGCCGAGCGGACGGCGGGCGGCTACTTTCTCGACTTCGATCTGAAGCGCGAGCAGCTCGCGCGCTACGGCCTCAGCGTCGAGGAGGCCGAGATGGTCATCCAATCGGCGATTGGCGGGGAGACGGTCACCCGGACCGTCGAGGGGCGCGAGCGTTACGGCGTCTCGGTCCGTTACGCCCGCGAGGAGCGCGACAGCCTGGATCGCCTTCAGCGTGTTCTTGTCCCGACTGCGGCCGGGGCGCAAATCCCCCTCGCGCAGATCGCCGACATCCGCATGGAATCCGGCCCCTCGATGATCCGCGACGAGAACGGGATGATCGCGGGCTACGTCTACGTCGATCTGTCCGGAAGGGACGTCGGGGGCTACGTCGAGGAAGCGAAAGCAATCGTGGCGCGAAAGGTCGCGCTCCCCGAGGGGTACTCGCTTCAGTGGAGCGGCCAGTACGAGAACATGATCCGGGTGCGCGAGAGGCTGAAGGTCGTCGTGCCGATCACCGTCTTTTTGATTTTCATGCTTCTCTACATGAACACCAAGTCTGCGGTCAAGGCGAGCATCGTCATGCTTGCGGTGCCGTTTTCGGTCGTCGGCGCGGTCTGGCTCCTCTACCTTCTCGGGTACAACGTGTCGATCGCCGTCTGGGTGGGGATGATCGCGCTCATGGGTCTCGACGCCGAGACGGGGGTCTTCATGCTCCTCTTCCTCGACATGTCGTACGGAGACGCCGTGAGGCAGGGGAGGATGCGGACGAAGCAGGACCTTCAGGACGCAATCATCCACGGCGCCGTGAAGCGCATCCGCCCGAAGATGATGACTGTCTGCGCGGCGATGGCGGGTCTGATGCCGATCCTCTGGTCGCTAGGGACGGGCGCCGACATGATGAAGCGCGTCGCGGCGCCCATGGTCGGCGGCCTCGTCACCAGCTTCATCATGGAGCTGCTGGTCTATCCGCCGATCTACGAGTTCTGGAAGTGGAACTTCGAGATGAAGCGGGGGAAGATGGCGGCGTGAAGATGCGGATGTGGATAGCGATCCTGATCCTGGTCACGCTCGTCGTCGGGGCCGTGGTCGCGATCTTCCCTTCGTGGACTCACGGCTTCAGCGCCCGCGAGGAGCCGACGGCTCTCGAGGCGTTCATGGCGCGCCGCATGCGCCGGCACGCCCTTCCGCCCGGCGCGCGAGAGATTCGAAATCCCCTGCCGGCGACGTCGGAGGTTCTCGCACAGGGTCGAGCCCACTTCGCCGACCACTGCGCCCTCTGCCACGGCAACGACGGCCGCGGCCAAACGACTATGGGTCGGAGCCTCTATCCGAAGGCGCCGGACATGGGGTCCGAGGGGACCCAGTCCCTCTCGGACGGAGAGATCTTCTACATCATCAAGAACGGCATCCGGCTCACCGGGATGCCGGCCTGGGGGGAGGAGACGCCGGAGGACGATCGTGAATCCTGGGCGCTCGTCCAATTCATCCGTCATCTCCCGCGAATCACCTCCGAGGAGGTTCAGGAGATGGCTGAGGCGAACCCCAGGACACGGAAGGAGTTCGAGGACGACGAAGAAGCCCGCAGGTTCCTCGAAGTGCACTGAGCGACGCACAGGAGAGAAACGCGATGAAGAAAACAGCCATGGCTCTCTCGATCGCCGTTACGTGCGTTCTCGCGGGCCCCGCCCTCGCGCACGAGGGGCACGACCACAAGATCATGGGGACCATCGCGGCGATCGATGCGACGCACGTCGAGCTCGCGACGAAGGACGGCCCCAAGGCGACGATCGGGCTCAACGCAGACACGAAGATTCTCCGAGGGAAGGCCCAGGCGACCGTAGGGGATGTGAAGGTCGGCGAGCGCGCGGTGGTCACGGCGATCCAGAAGGATGGGAAGATGATCGCCCGGGAGGTGCTCCTTGCGGTCGCGAAGAAGTGACGTCGCGGCCGGAGTGCTCGCGCTCCTGACGGCCGTCCCGGGGATGTCGTTCGCCCACGATACCTGGATGGCGCCCGAGCGATGGTCCGTTCCGGCAGCGTCGGTCGTGGGATTGGATCTCACCAGCGGGATGGGGTACCCGGCGCTCGACTACGCGATCGAGCCGGATAGGGTCGACCGGGCCGTCTGCCGCCTCGGCGGGAGGACCTCGGGGATCGAAGAACGCTCGAAGATCTCCCATTCGATGCGCCTCACCGCGCGGCTCGAGACGGTGGGAATCGCGACGATCTCCGTGGACCTCAAGCCCAGGGCGATCGAGATGACGCCCGATCAGGTGAAGGAGTACCTCGACGAGATCGACGCCCCCGAGTCGATCCGGAAGACCTGGGCCGCCTCCGGCGGGAAAAAGCCCTGGCGGGAGACGTACACGAAACACGCCAAGACATTCGTGAGGGTGGGGGAGCCGGGAGCCGATCGCTCGTGGGCCGTCCCGATCGGGGCGGCGCTCGAGATCGTCCCGGAGAGCGATCCGACGACGCTCCGATCGGGTGTCGGGCTGACCGTTCGCGTTCTGAAGGGAGGGTCGCCGGCCGCGGCATTTCCCGTCGGGGTGGTCCGTGAAGGCGACGCGGCCGGCACCATCCGGACGACCGACGCGGAGGGACGCTGCGTCATCTCCCTCGATCGGCCGGGCCCCTGGCTGTTGCGAGGGACCGACCTGCGTTCGTCCTCGACGCGTGATGGTGAGTGGGAGAGCGATTTCGCGACGCTCACCCTCGAGGTTCGCCCCGACTGAGTGCCGCTTGCGGAATAAAGGGCCTCGGAGTATCGTTGAGATTCCAGTATCCCCCTCCCGGGGATGGGCATATGGAGGCGGCATGGTGCATGCGCGGAGAAAGGCGGCAGGCGGCGGCGAGCTGAGCTATGCGAACCTCGGAGAAGTGCACCAGGGCGAAATCCGCAACCGACTGGCCCGCATCGAGGGACACCTCAAAGGACTTGGCCGCCAGATGGAGGCCGGCGCCGAATGCCACGAGCTGCTCATGCAGGCCTCGGCCATCCGCTCGTCCCTGAGCGGCCTGATGGCGAAATTGCTCGAAGCGCACATCGACACCTGCGTCCTGAGCTGCGCCCGCAAGGGCAAGGGAGAGGAGGCCCTCGCAGGTTTGAAGGCCGCCCTGACGATGGCCTTGCGCCAGATCTGAGGGCTGACCCGGTGAAGAGGAAGCAATGAACGCATCGAAAGAGGGGCTGACTCTGGGAGGGGCGCTCGCCGCGGCGGTGGCGGCGTCGGCGTGCTGCATCGGCCCCGTCCTGTTCGTGGCGCTTGGTCTCGGCGGCGCCTCCTTCGCCGTCGCGATCGCTCCCTACAGGGGTTGGCTCGTCAGCCTGACGCTGTTGCTGCTCGGAACTGCGTTCTACCAGATCTATCGAAAACCCGACGCGGAGGATTGCGATGAGGACGGAGCCTGCCGGACGGCGTCCCGAACGCGCGGCTTGAAAGTCCTCCTCTGGATCACCTCCGCCATCGTGGTTGGCGTCCTCGCGTTCCCGTACTACGCGCCGTATTTGTTCTGAAAGGGGGGACTCTTGCGTCGAAGCATCGTGGCGCTGGCAATCGTACTCGTCCTCGTCGCTGGTTTGTACCTGCTCACGGCACCCCCGGCCGATGGCGGCCCGCCGGATGTCTCAAGCGTCGAGAGTTTCGGCGCTCGATTCGACAGGGACCTCGGTGTGCCACGGGTTGTCCTGCTTCTCTCTCCGACGTGACCGGTCTGCGTCGAGGGCGCCCGGAGGGTGCAGGAGCAGATACTCGATCGAAACCCGTCGCTGAAGGTGAAAGTGTACGCAATCTGGTTCGAGATGATTCTCACCGATCGCCGCTCGTTCTGGCCGAAGGGGATCTTCAAGGACGCTCGAGTCACGGAATTCTGGGACGGCGACAAGGCTCTCGGCACGTGGTACGGCCGTCAGCTCAGACCCGACGACCAGGGAGTCGTCCTCTGGGACACGTATCTCCTCTACGAACCCGGGGCGCGCTGGAACGAGATGCCGCCGAGACTCGTGAGCTGGGGCGGCACCGTGGTGCAGGAAATCCACCACCTCGAAACGGACTTGCTCGCCGCCGCGGGGAAGCCGGGAGGCGGAACCGAGGGGGACACGGGCTCCCCGAGCGGAACTGGATCCCGGCCCAGGGCCGGTGAATCCACCGTCACCCTGAAGGTCAGCGGGATGACGTGCGGCGGCTGCGAGGCGGCGATCAGGATGGCACTCAAGAAACTGGATGGGGTCGTTTCCGTCCACGTGGACTCCACGAGAGGGACGGCGACGGTGGCCTTCCTCGAGGCGACGGTCACGATTGAAAAGATCGTCGAGGCGATCGACCAGACCGGCTTCAAGGCGTCTCTCGCGCAAGCGCCGGCGGGCTCCTGACGAGATGGAAGAGACCTGTTGCCCCGCGATCGCGAACCGGCCGCACATCGCTTGCCCCCGATGCGGAGCGCAGGGGCGCCTCGTCTCGGCCAGAACGGTATCGGCTCACGTGCGGGCAGACGTGGCGGCACGGTTGCTCGGGGTCGAGCAGAGGTTCTGCGGCTCGAGAGACTGTCCGGTGCTTTACTACGGTTCGGACGGGCGCCTCGTCGAAAAGGACGCCTCTCTCACAAGAATCGGCGCCAAGGAATCGACGGATCCCATTCCACTCTGCTACTGCTTCAACGTCACCGCCGGAGACGTGCGCGAGGAGATCGTGCGCACGGGGCGAAGCGCCATCGCCGACTGGATCGCGGCGGAGGTGAGGGCTGGCCGATGCGCGTGTGAAGTGAAGAACCCGTCGGGGGTGTGCTGCCTCGGCGATGTGAGACGATGCGCGCAGGCGTCGCAGAGGAATCCGGGGCCAGCCGCTCGAGCGCGCGATCTTGACGCCGGCCTCGAACGCGAGGAGAGTGAATCGTCATGAAGGCGCCGCGCAGTTTCAGGCCGATCACCCTGGTGCTTCTCGTCATGGCGTCGAGCGCCATCCCGGCCCGGGCCGGCATCGGGTGAGCCTGAGCCAGCCCCCAGCTCCCGGTCGGGAGCTTCGGATTCCACTCGGTCCGTCCCGTGGGCGAATGGTCCGCCGGCGTCGCGTACGGCGATCAGATCCTCGACGTGCCCTAGCTCGACGCGGTGCGGAATGGTCACACCGACAGCCCGAGGACCGTCCAGCAGTCGGTACTCCTCACCGGTGAAGTCGGGCTGAGCGAGCGCTTCTCCCTCACGGGGTTGGCCCCGCTTCGTCGCACCGCGCTTTCAGGGCCTGGCGCCTTCGAAACGACGGGAACGGGGGATCTTCTTCTCGACGCGCGCCAGTCGCTGACCGACCCCGAGAAGAACGGGCGCTTCACGGCCGTCGCGATCTACGGGGCGTGGCTCCCGACGGGGAAAGCGAACAGCTCCCGCGACATCGCGGAGAACGTCTCATTCACACGCGGGGCCGTGACGCTCGACGTCGGCGGCGAGGTGGCGTGGAGGGCGGGGCGATCGCGGATCTTCGGACAGATCGACGCGCAGTATCCGCTCGGGGACGACCGGAACGGGTACCACTTCGCGGCGAGCCGCACCGGCGCCGTGACCCTCTCGCACCCTCTCGCAGGAGACTCTCTGTCGTGGCTGCTCGGCGCGCAGTGGCGCTACACCGGTGTCGATGAGCTGAAGGGCGTCTCCATGGTGACCCGAGGCGGATCCTCTTCACGTGCGAGCGGCGGCATCCTCTGGAGCGTGAGGCGCCGCCAGAACGTCGGGCTCCTCGTCTCCCGGCTGATCCGGGCCGACATGAACGGCGATCGCGCGACCGGCGAGGGGCAGCTCGTCGCGCGCAACGAGTTCGTCGTCGCGTGGCAGGGGACCTTCGGCACGCACCGGCACCCGGTGGACTGAGCGATTCCGCTCGGAGAAGCGCCGAGCGGCAGCGCTCTTGCTAGATCCAGCCGAACCCCGGTGTCATCACCGGAGACAAGCGAGCGCCTCCGCGGGCGCCTCGTGAGTCCGGAGTTCCGGGATCATCAAGAAGACGCGCGTCTTGCGACCGGCCGCGCTCGATCCCGCGGCCTTCATCCCGGTTGTGTCGCCCTCCGCGCCGCCCCCCGCGCCTGCGTCCCCTTGCCCCCTGCGTGGGTGTGGCGGCGCACCCGACCACGGCATCGACGGGCCCTAGAGGAGGAATGAACATGCGTGCTCCACGGCCGATCCGTGCGACGGCGGTCCTGACCCTCCTGGCGCTCGCGGCCCTTCCGGGTGCGAGCCCGGCCGACGCCCACCCGTCCTACTTCAGCCGGTACTGCGCGAAGAGCGGGTGCCATGACGGCACGTCACCCGATCGTTCGCCGGCGGACGGCCCCACCTGCGCCGGGTGTCACTATCACGGGATGTTCGCGAACGGCCGCACGCAGCAGATCAACTTCCGGGGGTGGACGGACAAGTCCTCCTACAGCGCCGGCGAGCCGATGACGGTGTTCGTGACGGGAGGGAACCAGCCCGGGTGGATCCGCGCGCGGGTGGAGGACGAGAACGGTGTCGAGCTGGCGCGGGCCACCGGCCCGACCGGCATCGGCGACGACGGCGATCCGAACTGGACGGCGAGCCGGCTGCCCGGGCCGATCGTCCTCAGGATCACGGCCCCCTACGTTCCCGGCACACATCGATGGCGGGTCGCATGGTTCGGCAACATCCAGGAGCCGAATCCACCTGCGTCGATCGCTCACGTCTTTCTGAGGTGGCACGCCGTACCTCTGCCGCCCTTCGACGTCGTCTCCACCGATGCGACGGGGCCGACCATCTCGGGCATCACGATGTCCCCGACGCCGACAGGAGGCGTCCGGCAGATCGCCGTGAGGGCGATCGCGAGCGATGCGACGAGCGGAATGTCGCCGATCCGGGAAGCGCGTGTTCACGTCGGATCGATTCTCCAGGAGGCGGCCGGCGTCTGGCGGCCTCTCGTCGCGAGCGACGGGCAATGGAGTTCTGCCGAGGAAGGGGTGACGGGGACGCTGGACATCTCCGGACTGCTCGCGGGATCGTACATGGTTGATCTCCAGGGCGCCGACATCCTCGGCAACTGGGGTCCTGTCGAGTCCGCCCCCTTCGAAGTGACGGCGCCTCCTGAGGGCGACGTCCAGGCGCCCTCGGCGTCGTGCGGCGCCGCCTGGCCGGCTGTGGTGCCTCCGGGGCAGCCGGTCTACGTCAGGGCGGGGATCGACGATTCGTCGACGGGCGGCTCGCCGATCTACGGAGCGGAGGCGTTCCTGGGAGCGCCAGGCCAGGACGGCACCGGAGTTCCGCTTGAGGCGGAGGATGGCGTCCTCGATTCGGCGGCCGAGGAGACTGGCGGGGATCTGCCGACGACCGGCCTGGCCGACGGCGTGTATCCGGTGGTCATTCACGGCGTCGACGCCGCCGGACTGTGGAGCCCGTACTGCGACGCCTCGTTCGAGGTCAATCGGTCCGCGGATACGACGGGACCGACCGTCATGGCGGCCCGCTTCGCTCCCAGCCCGACCTCGGGCGCTCCCACGGCTCTCCTGTACGCGACCGCGGACGACGCCTCGACGGGCAATGCCGTCGTGACCGCCGCCGAGTACTACGTCGGCACGGCGCCGCCGCCAGGCGAAGGCATTCCCATGACGGCCGACGACGGCGCCTTCGATTCCCCCCGGGAGCTGCTGACCGCGGCGATGGACGTGACGGCATGGCCGCCGGGAGCCTACGTCGCGGGAGTGCGCGCGAAGGACGCGGCCGGTCACTGGGGGAAGGAGAGGCTCGTCCCGCTGAGCGTCAGCACCGGCGGGCCCGACGAGGCGGGTCCCGAGATCGTGTGGTTCGACGCGATGCCCCACCACACGTCGGGGGCCCGGAGGGTCACCCTCATGGGGAAGGTCGACGACTCGGCGACGGGAGGCTCCCGCCCCGCTTTCGTGGAGTACTCCCTCGACGGACGGAGCCTGCCGGGCGCCGGAACCCTCGTGCGGTTGAAGTCCAGAAACTCCGCGGCGCGGTTCAGGGCGATCGTGGACGTCAGAGATCTCGTGATAGGCGCCACCTACACTGTCTACGCCAGGGCCATGGACACGCACGGAAACTGGGGGCCTCTCTCCACGACGGCGTTCAAGGTCACCACGGGCCGCATGGACGGCGGCATGGAGATGCGTCCGGCGGAGCCGCGGGGACGCCGGTGAGATGAAGCGGGGGATGCGACCTGTCATAATGCGCGCCCTTCCGGAGCGCGATGGACCGGAAGAGCGGAGACTGAGACAGGTTGAAGATCCCGGGCAGTCTGTTCCGACTCTACCGTGAGTTCGTCGAGGGGAGCGCCCCCGCGTCCGCTTCGTCGGCCCTGTGGACCTTCCCGTCGATCGTCCTCGCGGCGCTGATCATCGCGTGGGGGGCGGAGGCCGCGCAGTTCCTCATCTCGCAGGGGCTGGCGCTCGCCATCCTCGCGTGGCTCCAGACCCTCCCCGAGTTCGCGGTCGAGGCGGTCATCGCCTGGAACGCGCCCCACACGCCGCACGGCGTCGAGCTGATCTCCGCGAACTTCACCGGGAGCCTGAGGCTCCTCGTCGGCCTCGCGTGGCCGGCCATCTACCTCGTCGCCGCGGTCGGCTGCCGGCGCAAGCACAGGAGACCGCTGCGCGAGATCCGGCTCGAGAACGAGCACTCCGTGCAGGTGATGGCTCTCGTCCCCCCGCTCCTCTACTTCATCTTCATCTGGGCGAAGGGGACGCTGACGATCGTGGACTCGGTCGCCCTCATGGTGATCTACTTCGCCTACCTCTTCCTCCTCAACCGCCTCCCTCCCCAGGAGGCCGAGCACATCGAGGACATGGAGGCGATCCCCAGGGCCATCCTCGGGCTGAAGCCTGCGACGCGGAACGCGGTCATCTTCGGCCTCTTCCTCGCCGGCGGGCTGATCCTCTATCTCGTGGCGGAGCCGTTCCTCGAGAGCCTCCTCGCGCTCGCCGTGTCGATGGGGATGTCGCAGTACTTCTTCGTGCAGTGGATCGCGCCGTTCCTGTCGGAGTTCCCGGAGAGCGGGAGCGCCTTCTACTGGGCGCGGAAGATCCGGGGGGCGCCCGTGGCCCTCATGAACATGGTCTCGTCCAACATCAACCAGTGGACGATGCTCGTGGCCATGATACCGGTCGTCTACTGCTGGAGCTCGGGCTCCGTCGTCCCCGTGGTCTTCGACCAGCACCAGAGGACGGAGATCCTGCTGACGATCAGCCAGTCCGCGCTCGGCTTCATCCTGCTGTGCAACATGTCGTTCGCGTGGTACGAGGCGGTGGGGATCTTCGTGCTCTGGTTCGTCCAGTTCGTGGGCCCGCTGGTCGGCATGCCCGAGATCCACTTCCAGGTGACGGTCGCCTACCTCGTCTGGAGCGCCCTCGAGGCGCTCTCGGTGCTGACCGGAAGGCGGGCGTTCCGCGCGGCGGGGATCTTTCGCGCCCTCTGGCGCTCGCACCTGTCCCCCTGGCGGAGGATCGACGGTCGCGCTACTTGACGGGGACGCGGGTGGTGCGGCGCTCGTGGATCTTCCCGGCGAACTTCTCCTCGACCCACTTCCTGAGGTTGTCCATCGCCCCCTCGCGCGTCGGGCCGGTGACGGTGTGGTCGGGGTTCGCGAGATCGAAGAGATCCTCGTCGGAGTCCTCGCCCGGGGTGGGGGCCATGTAGGCCGGGAAGAAGCCGGCCATGAAGCCGTCGCCGTCCTCCTTGACGGCGATGAAGTAGACGACCTTGCCGATGCCGCTCTTCTCGACGACGTACTCGACGTAGCTCATCGCGTTCGCATCTCCGGCCGGTGGGGTCTCTCGCCGGCGGCGAGAATCTCGTGAAATCGTGCGGTGGACGGCGGAGTATATCACGCGCTCCCGCGCCTCCCGACGCAACCGGGGGGCGGTCGCCCGTGTCGCATGAGAGGGAAGGGGAGCGTGTAATCTAGGATGACGCATCCATCACGATCGGGAGGGGGCATGGGCCGGGGCCGGCATCGTTCCACGCGCGTTGCGATCGCCGTCGCGGTCGTGGCGTCGCTCGCTCTCGGCTCCGCATCGCGGGCCGAGGGGGCGAAGAAGATCCGCTACGACGTCGTCGCGATCCGCCCGGGGCTCGCCGAGAGCGCCGTGCCGGGACGCGAGATAGCCGCAGACGCCGCGCGGCTCGCGTACCTCGCCCTCGTCCTCACCCCTCACATCGACGTGAGGTGGCGCCCGCTCGATCCCCCCGCGCGCGAGACGTTCGTCCTGACCGCTCCGGCCGTCGGCCGCCTCGCGGGGGCGCGGGGCGCCGACGCCCTCGACGCCGCCCGCCGGATGCTCTTGGCGCTCCCCAGGCACTCGCGGCGCTCGGCGGTGAGGACGCTCGCCGATCTCGGCATCGGCGGTCTCGGCGACGCGGCGTCGGCGGCGCTCCTCGACACCCTGCGCGCGTGGGTCGCGGGCGAAGCAGGAGGTGAGATGGCCGCAGGAGGCGCGGCGGGCGCCGCCGCGGCCCGTGCGCCCTCCGGCCCGGTACCCGCCTTCGCGCTCGGCCTCGCGCGCCTGGACGGCGGCGACATCGCCGGCGCGAGCGAGGCGTTCCGAGGCCTCGACGACGCGAAGCAACTCCCCGGCGCGGCGAGGCGGCTCGTCCGCGCGACGCGCGCCGCCCTCTCCGGGGACGCGCCGCAGGCGCTCGGCGACGTCGACGGCGTCGTCTCCGAGCTCCCATCGCTCGCCCCGGCGCGCGTGCTGCGCGCCCTCCTCCGCCGGAGCGAGTGCTCCCTCTACGACCTCGACGCCATCCGGGGGGATCTCGCCGCCGCGCTCCTCGCGCATCCCTGCTGCGCCGCCTGCTCGATGGAGGAGGCGGAGATGGCCGCCTTCGCAGGCTTCGCCCCCGAATCTTTCCGCACGATCGACGCCCCGGGGTGCAGCCACGAAGCTCTCGATTCGGCCCGCGACCGCGCCCTCGCCCTTATCGAAGGGGCCTCCGGCCACGCCGAGCCCTCGTTGGCGGCGGCCGCCCGCGCCGAAGCGCGCGACGTCAGCGCCCTCAGAAGGGGGCTGGCGCCGGCCTTCCTCCTCGCCGGGGACACCGCGCACCTCGACGAGTCGTACGACTCCGAAGCCGACTTGAAGCTCACTCCCGCGATCGCCGTCGAGGAGCGCCTCCACGCCGGCCTCAACGCGCTCTGGGCCGGGAGGCCCGCGGCGGCGGCCGCCCAGTTCGAGAACGCCCTCGATCGCGATCGGAGCGGCGCCCCGCCCGGCGGCGCGCCGACGCCGCGCGCGCAGCTCCTGATGTCGCTGCGGGTGAGGTCGTATCTCGCGGCCGGCAGGATCGAGGAGGCGAAGCGCGCGGCCGCCGAGGCGCGCGAGACGCTCGCCGGCCGCGGCGCCGGTCTGGTCGAGTACACGGCGGCCCTCGTGGACATCGCGTCAGGGGACAACGAGGGGGCGCTCCGGCGCATGGCCGCCTCGGGGCGGCCGTCCATGAAGGTGTGGAGCTACCTCACCCAGGCCCAGGTCCACCTCGAGCGAGGCCGCGGGCGGGACGCCTACGAGATCTCCACGCAGGCGCTCTCCGCCGTCGGGTCGCAGCTCACGATCTGCCCCGGCGTGTCGACCGACGCCTACCTCCTCGAGCCGAACGCGAGGGCCCTTCTCGCCCTCGGAAAGCCGAAGGAGGCCGAGCGCGTGCTCGATCGCCTCTTCAAGCTCGGCGGCCGGGGGCTCTTCGCCCCCGACGTCATCGTCCCGGCGCACCTCCTCGACGGCCAGGCCCGCGAGGATGCCGGCGACCGGGCCGGCGCCCGGGCCGCGTACGAGGCCGTCGTCTCCGCGTGGGGTCGCGGCGAGGAGACCCCGGCGCTCCGCCGGGCGCGCGAGAGGCTCGCCGCCCTCCCCTGAACGGCCGACTCCCGCGTATCTTTCTCGTTCGTCTCGTTTCACGGGACATCCAGAACTTGCGTGATATAATGGCCGACCTCTGAGAGAGATTCCCGACGCGAACCGATCGCACTGAAATCGAGGAGATGACGGTGGCCCGAGAATCAGCAGTTGTGTACAAAGGCATCAAGCCCATCACGGAACGTTACCCCGAGGCCCAGAAAGAGGCCGTCGCCGACCTTCGCGAGCTGATGCAGGCGGCCGAGCCCCGCGTTCGCAACCTGTTCCAGCAATCGCTGGGGGTGCGCCTGAAGTTCAGGGACCAGGTCAACGCCTACATGCCTGGCGACGCATGGGACGTGTACTACGTGGACGGCGAGGCGTACAACGAGAACTGCCACTTCACGGTCAGCCTCTATCACCGGACGCTCGAGGTGGGTCTCACCATCCCCAGCCACGCGAAGAACCGGCAGTGGGAGCGCTTCAACACCCTGGCGCGCGACAAGGAGAAGTTCGTCGAGATCCTCAAGGGGATCCGCGAGGAGAGCCCCGAGCTCTGGATGCGCCTCTGGCACCGGCACGACATGGGCGGCCAGAAGCTGGTCCAGGACGGGGAGGCCCGGTTCAAGGTCGACACCATCTACGGGTTCGACGTGGAGCAGACCGAGAACCGCTACTTCAAGCCGGCGTCGTCCTGGTACGTGCTGATGAAGGAGCTGGTCTCAGAGCGCCTGAACCACAGGTTCAACCTCGAGGTGCAGTTCTACGTCCCGTACTTCATGGAGGTGGACGATCCGCGGCGCCAGTACCGCGAGAAGATCGCCCCGTACCTCGCGACCCCCGATCAGCCCGCCTTCATCGACGAGCTGGTCCGCATCATCCAGATGTACGGCCCGTTCCTGACGTACCTGATGGGGTAGGACGCGGCCTCGATCCCGCGACATCGATCACACGAAGGCCGGTGGCCCGAACGGGCTGCCGGCCTTTTGTGGTTTTTGGGGGAGGACTTGGTGCCTCGGGACGGAATTGAACCGCCTACGCAGGGATTTTCAGTCCCTCGCTCTACCGGTGAGCTACCGAGGCACCCGTGGGGAATCTGTGGAAGGCCCGCACCATACCGGCCGGGTTTCGGGGTGTCAACTGGCGTGGCCCGGGGTGGTGCGGCCGGCCTTCGCGGCCGGCCGCTCGTGAGATCTACCGCCGCGGCGGAGGAGGGGGCGCCGCCGTCGGGCGCGATCGGCCGCCGCCGTCGATCGGGACCACCGGGGTGTCGGCCTTCGCCTTGCGCGGCTCGCCCTCCGCCGGATGCGGTGCCGTGGCGGCGGCTGCCGTGGCGGTGGGTGCGGCCGCCGGGGCGGGGGTCGGAGTGACCGCCGGCGTCTTCGTGAGGCCGGTGAGGACCCTGAGCTTCTTCTCGACCTCGGCCCTCACGTCGGGGTTCTCCTTGAGGAACTGGCGCGCGTTCTCGCGCCCCTGGCCGACGCGCATCTCGCCGTAGGAGACCCACGAGCCGCTCTTCTGGAAGAGCTTCTTGTCGATGGCGAGATCGACGAGGTCTCCCTCGCGCGAGATCCCCTCGCCGTAGAGGATGTCGAACTCGGACCACCTGAAGGGGGCGGCCATCTTGTTCTTGACCACCTTGACCTTCGTGCGGTTGCCGACGACCTCCTCCCCCTCCTTGATCGACGCGATCTTCCGGATGTCGAGCCGCACGCTCGAGTAGAACTTGAGGGCGCGCCCGCCGGTCGTCGTCTCGGGGTTTCCGAACATCACGCCGATCTTCTCGCGGATCTGGTTGATGAAGACGAGCGCCGTGCCGCTCTTCGAGACGACGCCCGTGAGCTTGCGGAGCGCCTGCGACATGAGCCGCGCCTGCAGCCCCACGTGCGAGTCGCCCATCTCCCCCTCGAGCTCGGCCCGGGGGACGAGGGCCGCGACGGAGTCGATGACCAGGATGTCGATGGCCCCCGAGCGCACGAGGACTTCGGCGATCTCGAGCGCCTGCTCGCCGTTGTCGGGCTGGCTCACGAGCAGGTTGTCGACGTCCACGCCGAGCTTGCGCGCGTAATCGGGGTCGAGGGCGTGCTCGGCGTCGATGAACGCGGCGAGGCCGCCCATGCGCTGGGCCTGCGCGATGACGTGGAGCGTGAGCGTGGTCTTCCCGGAGGATTCCGGGCCGTAGATCTCGGTGACGCGGCCCCGCGGGATGCCGCCGATTCCCAGGGCGGCGTCGAGCGACATCGCCGTGGTCGAGATGACCGGAATGTCCTGAACCTCCCGCGCGCCGAGCTTCACGATCGAGCCCTTGCCGAACTGCTTTTCGATCTGGCCGACCGCGGCCTCGAGCGCCTTGCCCTTGCCGTTCGCGTCCTGCGTCGTCATGCCGTTTCTCCTTGGGCGGGGAGGCTTCTCAGGAAGGCATTCTTGCCGTTTTGGGGGTCCGAAAGCAAAGCGAACCTCGGCATCTTAGACGAGCCGCGGCGTGACGGTCAAGGGATCCGAAGCCGGGGCCCGCGTCAGGGGGCGATCATGAACTGCACGGACGGAGAGGTGGCCTCGGTGCCGTCGGCGCGCGTTCCCGCGACGCGCCAGAAGTGGCTCGCCCCGGCGTCGATCACCTTCACGATGCTCTCGGGCACCTCAAGGCTGTCGCCGCGGACTTTCTCCGAGCGGTAGATCGTCCGGAACTGGTTGTCGAGGATGTAGGCCTGGTACTCGTCGACGCCGTCGACGCGGGACCAGTGGAGCGTCAGCGCGCCGTGAGGCACCGTCCCGAGCGGCGAGATCGCGCTGGGGCTTCCTGACTCTCCCTTGCCGATCGACGGGGAGAGGGCCACGCCCCCCTTGACGAGAGGCGCCGGCGCGGCCTCTCCCTTCCGGAGGACGGCCACGCCCATGGCGAGCAGGATGATCCCAAGGGCTGTGAGGCCGACGTAGAGGGACATCGGGCGTGCCTTCGCGGGCGGTGAAGCGGGATAGATTTCGGGATCGGACATCGAGGCCCTCCGGGGCGTAAGAGACTGAAATTATAGCCCAATTCGGTTGACACCCGTCGCGCGATGAACTTAACATTCCCGTCCATCGGAACGGACGAGGAGGGGCTGTTGCGACGATCAAGTTCCGCCATCGGCGTCGTCGTTTTCTCGATTTTCTGCCTCCTCGGCTGCGCCGCGGGCCATCCGGCCCCCCTCAGCGCCCCGGCCGCCCCCGCGCCGGCCCCTCTCTCCGGGGGCGCCGCCTCTCACGATGAAGGTCCGGCACCGGAAGGTGCCCCGCCCCACCCCGCTCCCGTCCTCATCGATCAGATCTCGGTCGTCATCCAGGAGTCGAACGACAAGTACCTGATGGGGGAGGAGGCGTACCGCGCCGGAGATCTCGAGCGCGCCCGCTCCCACTTCGACGCCGCCCTGCTCACCTTCATGACCTCGGGGCTCGACGTGCTGAACGAGCCGCGCCTCCGTGAGGCGTACGATCGCATGGCGCGCGACATCCAGTCGCTCGAGGCCGAGGCGCTCGCCTCCCCCGACGGCGAGGCGAAGCCCGACGCGAGCGACGTCCCGGCCGACGAGCTGAAGGACATCAAGCAGTTCCTCACCCCCGAGGAGCTCGCCAGCGAGATGCGCAAGGTCAAGCCTCTCGCGGCGGGGGACAGTTTCTCGATCCCGGTCGTCCTCAACGATCGCGTGCTGACGCTCGTGCAGGCGTGGCAGACGCACTTCACGAAGGCCTTCGCCGGCGGGTATGAGAGGATGGGGCGCTACGAGCCGATGATCCGCCGCGTCCTCCGCGAGGAGGGGCTCCCCGAGGACCTCATCTACCTGGCCTTCACCGAATCGACGTTCAAGCCGAGCGCCTATTCGCGCGCGCGCGCCAGGGGGATCTGGCAGTTCATGGCCTCCACCGGCAGCCGCTACGGCCTGACGAAGAACTCGTACGTGGACGAGAGATCGGATCCCGAGAAGGCGACCCGCGCCGCGGCGCAGTACCTCAAGGAGCTGTACGGGATGTTCGGGGACTGGAACCTCGTCCTCGCGTCGTACAACTGCGGCGAGGGGCTGGTCCAGAAGGCGATGGCGCGGACGGGGAAGACCGACTACTGGGATCTGATGACGACGCGCTACTTCAGGAATGAGACGAAGAACTTCGTCCCGTCCATCATGGCCCTCTCCCTCATGTCGCGGGACCCTTCGGCATACGGCTTCGACGCCATCGAGAAGGACGCGCCGCTCGAGTTCGACCGCGTGACCGTCGACGGGCCGGCCGACCTGTCGCTCGTCGCGCGCCTCTCGGGCACGACCCCCGAGGCGATCAAGGAGCTGAACCCGGAGCTCACGCGCGCCGTCACTCCCCCGGGGCTGAAGTCGTACTCGCTGCGCGTGCCGAAGGGGAGCGGCGAATCGTTCCAGACCGCTTATGCGTCGCTCGCCCCTTCCGACAAGATCGCGAACGTCCGGCTCATCGCCGCCTCGAGCGGCCGCCGGCGCGGGGGTCGCGCTTCGGCCGCAGACGTCGAGGCAGGAGACGACGGGCGCTACACGGTCCAATCGGGTGACACCCTCTCGGACATCGCGCGCCAATTCGGGATGTCGGTCCGCTCCCTCACGTCGGCGAACGGCATCACGGAGAAGTCGCTCCTCTTCCCGGGCCAGTCGCTGAAGGTGCGGATGGCGTCGTCCACCGCCGCCTCGAAGTCGGCCCGCGTCGCCCCCGCTCCGGCGCCGTTGGCCGGGCACCATGGCTCGACGTCGAGCCGTGCGAAGACCGCATCCGCCGAGAAAGACGCCGCGCAGAAGCTCTCGTACAAGGTCCGGCCCGGCGACAACCTCTACCGGATCGCCCAGCGCTATGGGGCGTCGGTCGACGACCTACGGTCGTGGAACGGCCTCAAGAAGTCCGGGGACATCTTCCCCGGCGACATGCTCACGATCTACGCGCGGTAGGGCTCAGACGCCCCTGAGCGCGCGGACCTATTCCAGCTGATCTCGGCGCAGCCGCTGCTCCACTCCGGAGAACTTCTTCTCGATCGGCGGCGCCCAGACTCCTTCCAGGAGCTGTATGGCGATCCGACGGAGTTGAAACGGACCATCCCTCCCCGATCGCAGGACCATCGATCCTTCAAACGCGACCCGAATCGTTCTGAGTCCTACTGACAGATCGAGGGAGTTCGCACTCCATCCTGCCTGCTTTCCGTCCGGGTCGGTCAAATAACTGCTGACGGCGACCTTTCCCCCCTGACGGACGTCGACATCCACGTCGAAGGGGATCTCCTCGAATCGTCCGTTCCCGTCGGCGTCCACCGGCGCCGCGGCCCGAGCGGAGAGGATTTTCAACGTGTCCGGAATGACGCCGAGTCCGTGCCGAAGCGCCCAGGCCCTCTGAAACGATCCACCCGAGACGTCGCCGCGCGCGACCACCTGCCCCCGAAACGTCCCCCGCTCGGTCGGCACCGCTCGGCCGAAGTACGAACCATCGCCGCGGTCGTCCAGCGGGACCACCTGGAAAACGAAAGGAGGGTCGCGGTCGGGAATCAGCCACACTTCCACGCGCGCCCCGGGCACCGGCACGCCCGCGTTCAAGACCTTCGCGGTGAACTCGATCGGAACTCCAGGCGCGTAGGCCTCGCCGTCCGTCTCGGCGGTGACGACGAGCGGCGAGTCGGCGTGGGCCTCGTAGGTGTAGACGACGTCGCTCCCCGCGCGAAGACGGACCTTCCAGAGGCCCACGCCGGGCTTTTCCTGCGCCACGTTTCTGAACCCGTCGTCGGCTCCGTCATCGTCGAGGCGATGGAGTTTTCCCGAGGGATCGAGGACGGCGACTTCGAGATCCGTGACGTTCGGATCGGTGGCGACGAGGACCGCGACGCGAGCCACCGATGCATCGATGGGGAGGTCGTAGGTTTTCTCCTTGCCGGCCTTGAGCGATTCGGTGAGGCCGACCATGACCACGGCGAAGGGATTGCGGGGTCTGGCAGCCGTTCGATCCGACTTATCCGTCGGCGCCGCGACAACGCAGGCGATGGTCTCCATCAAGACGGCGACAACCACGAGCACCCAGTCTGGCGACGTTCTGCGTCGATTCGACATTAAGTAAAGCTCAGAAGTTCAAGAGCGCGCGGACTCATTCCAACTGATCGCGGCGCAGCCGTTGCTCGACTCCAGAGAATGTCTTTTCGATCGGCGGAGCGGATTCTTCCTGCATGTCCTGGATGACTACCTTGCGGAGGTGGTACGGCCCGTCCCTTCCGGAGCGCACGACATCGGATCCAATGAAGGCGATGCGAATCGTCCGGAGTCCAACAGAAAGGTCGATCCAGTCCGTTCTCCAAGCCACCTGCGCACCGCCACTTTCAGAGAGATGGCTCGTGACGACGAACTTGCCCCCCCGACGAACATCCACCATCACGTCGAACGGGATCTTCTCGAAGCGCCCGTTCCCGTCGGGATCCTCGGGCGTCACGGCCCGAGCGGAGAGGATCTTCAACGTGTCCGGGATGACGCCGAGTCCGTGCCGGAGCGCCCAGGCCCTCTGAAAGGACCCACCCGGGACGTCGCCACGTGCGACTACTTCGGCCCGAAACGTCCCCCGCTCGGTCGGCACCGCGCGGCCCACGTACGAGCCATCGCCGCGGTCCTCGAGCGGGACGATCTGAAAAATAAGGGGGAGATCGCGGTCGGGAATCAGCCATGCCTCCACGCGCGCCCCGGTGACCGGCACGCCCGCGTTCAAGATCTTTGCGGTGAATTCGATTGGCGCCCCCGACGCGTAGGCCTCGCCGTCCGTCTCAGCGGTCACGACGAGCGGTGAGTCGGCGTGGGCCTCGTAGGAGTATACGATGTCGCTTCCCGCGCGCAGCCTCACCTTCCAGAGACCCACGGCTGGGGCCTCCTGCGTCAAACCAGTAATCCCATCGTCCCCATCCGCGACGCCGTCGTGGGACTTCCCTGAAGGATCGAGGAAGGCGATATCGAGGTCCGTGACGTTTGGATCGGTGACAACGTCGACGAAGAGCCGCGCCACCGAAGCGTCGATCGGGAGGTCGTAGGTCTTCCCTTCGCCGGCCTTGAGCGACGCCGTGAGGCTCACCATCACGACTGGGACCGGCGCCCGAGGGTCTGGATTGGACTGAGTTACGCCCGTTACGGGTGATGCGATCGCGCATGCCGATGCGCCGACCCACACGGCGAGGACGAAAACACCCCGTCCCCCAGGTGAGTCACGATGGCTCGACATCACTCTTCCTTTCCCGGCAATGGATCCCCGGGGTGACCTCCTCCGCCCGTCCCCTGGCCGCATCCGCCCGCCTGGAAGGTGCACGCCTGATACATCGCCGTAGTGTACGCGTTGGGCGTCGTCAGGGCCACGGACGGATCGCCAAGGTTTGAGAGAACGAGGTTGCCAAGGCGATATCGTTGGCCATCCTCGCCGGGGTGAAAGGAGCTTGCGGGAAACTCGAGCCTGATTGTGTTGACGCCGGTCGCCAGGGTCAGGTTCGGCTCTTCAATCGTCATAAGTGGGGCTCCGGTGAGATCCTGGAGCTCGGCCGCGAGCGCGTAGGTTCCTGCCCTGGTCGGGTCAGCGACGACATCGAGATTCACGACGAGCGTGTCGGGGTGGCCGCCGGCCTGCAGAGCCTCCACGAGATCCCGGGCCGCTTTCAAGAAAAGCGGCGGGCCGTCAAAGTCGTAGAAGCGATAGAGGAGAGTCGGATGCTGGAGCGACCGGGAGTCGCTCTCGAGCGCGAATCGCGTCAGGTCCGTGATGCGGACCGACGTCAGCGTGTATGGCCCGTCAACCCCCCATTTCCTCAATTCCGTTCCGTCGAAGGGGATGGATACGGGCTGTGTCGCGGCGGAGCTCGCCAGGTGCACCGTCACCGAAGACGAAAGCGAGTTCGACTGGGCACCGTCCGTGAGGACACCTCTCACCAGGTAGTCGCCTGCGACCCTCGGGTTGGAGATTCCGATCTGGATCTGCAGCGAGTCGGAAAGCCCGTCTCCGTCCGAATCCACGGATGACTCCGTGATCGGAAACGCCGCGTCGACCCTGGCGGACGAGGGTTTCTGTGAAATCATGGGGATTCCGGCTTCGCGCAGGAACGAGAAGTTCCCGTGAGGGTCGATGCGATCCTCGCAGAGCCATACGCCGGGACCTCCGAACACCTGGCTCCAGGTGCAGTGAATCAGGCCGTATGCGGCGATTCGAATCTGGTAGTACCCGCCGTTCGGATAGGAGTTCCAACCGATGATGTAGTCGCCGTTCCCGAGATCCGACATGGTCGGCGACGCGACGAACTCTCTGTCAGCGTCGTAAATCCCAGCCTGGATCGACGCCCCCGGAAGACTCACCCCATGGCTGCTCAGGTGCGCCCTTATCACGATCGTGTCGTTCGCACCGTAATCGACCTTGTCCGTTGAAGCGACGAGCGTCAGGTCGGTCTGGCCTGTGGTGGCCCCGGCCTGCAACTGGACGGCAGCGTCGGTCTGGTAGTCGTAGCGCCACCATCCAAGCTCGGGGTTATTGAGGGTGTAAGAAAGGACGCCGGGGCTGGACTCAGCGGGCACCGGGATTCGGGCGCCTGAGGGGCTGATCAGATTCGCCTGGACGTTTGCGGTTTCTGGGGAGAACCGGAACGAGAAATTGACCTGACCCGCACCGGGATCCACCGGGAAATTAAGGCAGCACCAGCTCCCCGCCCCGGGAAGACGCAGATCGAACGTCCTCAGCCCGAGCACGCCGCCAGACAGGTTTACGGTCGTGAGAGGGGAAGGCGGCGGCGAGGGGAGGGGCTGGGTTGCGGGGAGCGTCGAGTTGTCGCCGTCTCCTGCCGCGGAGCTCCTCATGACGGCCACCGCCCACGCGGCGACGGCTGGGTCCGAGAGCATCGGTTGAGCTGCTGGCGCGGGGGGCGATTTCGGCATGAACCCTGAGCTCGTGTGAGAGTCCGGCCGGGTAACCGCGCTCGAGGCGAGCGGTGGAAAGGCTCTATCCACCGGGACGAGCCCGTCGTTCGAAACCTGGAAGATCTGCGTGTGGTGCGGGAGCGGGCAGACTGTGTCCGTCGAACTGTATTCGCTTCCGGCGAAATTGAATTGGCGCACGCTGATCGGTCGCCAGTTCTCGGCGTACCACGAGAACCGCTTGAAGGTGGTTAGTTCCGATATCGGGAAGGGGTGACCGAAAACCATGTTCAACACCAAGACGTCAGGGTGCTCGTAGTAGAAGTGATCGGCGAACTCCGTGCCCTGCAGCGGAGACCCCAGGGTCAGAAATGACTCGACTTTCGAACGGGTGGCATCGTCCGTGAGAGCCTGGGTACAATCTAGGCCGCCCTTGC
>JACPZX010000064.1 GCA_016195325.1 Acidobacteriota bacterium | reverse complement strand
CGGCCCCATGGCGGCCGAGGCGCTGACGGCCCTCGGGCGGCCCGCCGCGGTGAAGCCGTGGCTCGAGGGGTACCGTCGCCGCCTCGACGTCCACCCCGACGCCCGCAGCCCGATCGCCGCCGACGCGTGGCGGGAGACGCTCGGCGTGTACAACCGCGTCGGCGACTTCATCGCCCTCTTCGATCGCGAGCTGGCGGAGCGGCCGTGGCCCGCCGTCCTCGACATCTGGTCGGCGCGCCTCGCGCCGGGGATCGTCGGCGCCGCGATGCACGGCGTCATCCGGACGGGGCACGCGGCGCGGAGCCTCGCCGCGAAGGAGACCCCCGCCCGCCGTCACGAGCTCGCGGAGGGGCTCGGCTACTGGGCCGCGAGGTACCAGGCGCTTCCTGAATCGGAAGGGAAGCCCGCGGCCGGCGCGCTTCCGTCGCAGGTGATCCGCAGCGTCCCCCTCGTCCCCGCCGATCAGCGGCCGCGGCGCTTCCTCATCACCGACGCGCTCAAGCCGCTTGCCGCGTCGCCGGCCTTCGCCCCGGTCATCCACCTCGTGGATGATTCGATCGAGCCATCACGCTTCCTCTCGGACCTCACCTCCACCTTCGCGCGGATCTTCGTCGAGGAGGCGCAGCCCGGCCTGGTGATCACGCTCATCCACACCGTCACCGGGCCGAGCGCCGTGAGGCTCCTCGTGCCGCACGTCGCACCGGCGACGTCGAGGCTTCTCGCGCGCTACGCCTGGCAGGCGGCCGCGGGGGTCTACGCGGCGCTGGGGAAGCCCCCTGCGTCGCCGCGCCCGGCAGGCCCCTCTCTGAGCCGCGACGATCTGATCGACCGCGCGATCGCGACGGGGGACGAGCACGCGATCAAATTCTCCGAGGCCTGCCTCAGGGAGAACGGCGTGGAGCCGAAGCCGATCTTCCTCGCCGCCGCGGCCGAAGGGGTACGGCAGCTCGCGTAGGGAGAGGCCGCGGGCCGGGTCAGCGGCCGAACATCTGGCGCGCGACGAAGAGGACGTTCGCGGGGCGCTCGGCGAGGCGGCGCATGTACCACGGAAACCAGAACGAGCCGTAGCTGATCAGAACCCTCACGCGCGTCCCCGAGCCGGCGAGGCGCGCCTGCTCGCCGGTCTGAATCCCGTAGAGCAGCTCGAACTCGAAGGCCTCTCGCGGGGCCTTCACGCGCGCCGCCTCCTCCTCGATCCGGCGGATGAGATCGCGGTCGTGCGTACCGAAGGCCGCGTAGCACCCGGCGCGGCGGGCTTCCTCGGAGAGAAGCCGCTTGCTGAGGGCGAAGTAGCTCTCGTCCACGTCGCGCTTCACAGGGAAGGCAATGTCCGGCGGCTCGTTGTACGCCCCCTTCACGAGGCGGATCGCGGATCCGAGGGGGATGAGCGACTCGAGATCCGCGGCGGTGCGCCTCAGGTACGACTGGAGGCAGAGGCCGGCGTTCGGCCTGGCCTTCCGGAGCTTCCGGTACAGATCGAGCGTCCGTTCGGTGTAGCGGCTGTCCTCCATGTCGATCCAGAGGCGCTGTCTCAGCTCCGCGGCGCGCGCGGCGATCCGATCGACGTGGGTGAGGGCGAGGCCGGCGTCGAGGTCGAGGCCGAGCTGCGTCAGCTTCACCGACAGCTCGACGTCGAGCCCGGCGGCGCGCGCCGCCTCCATCGCCTCGAGGTAGTGGCGCGCCACCCCGTCCGTCTCGGCGAGCGAGGTGACGTTCTCCCCCAGGCAGGTGAGGACGACGCTCAGCTTCCGCGAGGCGAGGGCGCGCGCGGCGCCGAGGGCGTCGTCGAGCGTCTCACCGGGCATGAACCGGGAGACGGCCCGCCTCACGAACCCGAGCTTCACGGCCCGCTCTCGGAGCCACACGCTGCGCGAGCCGGCGAGGAGTGCGGAGCGAAAGAGTCCCATCGCCCGCGATTATCGCACCCGCGGCCGGTCGATGATCAGGCTGCAGCAGGTGACGCCCCCCTCGGCCTTCGCGAGCTCCGCCGCCGCAACCGGAACGACGCGCACTCCGCGCGCCTCGAGGCGTGCGCGGGTGCGGGGGAAGGCGAGTGGGTGAATCACGGCGTCGCCGACGCGGAGGGAGTTGGCGCCGAACGGCTCGGCAGGGTCGGACTCGATCACGTCCGCCGGAGCGAAGGCGGCGGGGTCGACCCAGGCCGGGTTCGCGAGGACGAGGCCGTCGCCGACCTCCGTCACGGCGGTCTTCAGGTGGAGGCAGCCGCGGAGGTCGACCCCCTCGACGCGCCATCCGAGCGTCCCGGCGCGGCGGGCCAGCTCCGCGAGCCCCGCCGCGTCGCTCCGGCGCGACCGCCCGACGTAGAGCGTCCTCCCGAGGCGGAGGACGTCGCCGCCGTCGACCGTCCCGGGGCCCGCCATGCGGAGGAGAGGGAGGTACCTGCCCACGACCTCCGCCACGGCCGGAGTCTCCGCGCGGCGCGCCGGCGCCCCCGGCCGCATGACGATCGCCGCCTCGTCGAGGATGATCGCGGCGTCCTCGACGAAGACGGCGTCGGGGAGATCGGGGGCTTCGGGGATCCGGACCACCTCGCAACCGAGATCCGCGAGCGCGCGCTCGTAGGCGGCGTGCTGCCTCCGGGCCGTCTCGAGATCGATCGGCTCGCGATCGAGATGGGTCAGCTCGCAGCGGGTGATGGAGGGGCTTACTTCGCGGGTCAGGGCGACGAGGCCGGCACTCTTCGAGCTTCCACTAGTCATGACCCAGTTTACTCCCCCGGGTCATTGATCCTCTCGGCCATCTTCCCGGCCGCCTCGATCTCGGCCCGCGTCGAGGCGGGGTCCCCGAGGACACGGACGACATCCGCCGCGGCGTCGCCGGCCGTGAGCCCGGCGGTGACCCGAGTCCAAGGGGTCACGCGCCCCGTGAAGAGGTTCAGGAGGAGGACGAGGACGTGCCTCGACGCGCGGGCGCGAAAATCCTGCTCGCCGGGATCGAGAGCGCGCGAGAGCGGGGCGAGCCCCGTGACGCCGTCGAAGAGATCGTGCACGGCGCGGATTCCCGAGAGGGCGAGGAGCACCGTCGGCCTGTCGATGTCGGGAGACGCACGTCCCTGGCCGAGGCGCCGGATCTGCTTCCTCCACCACCCCGGACCGCGCGGGTCGAACCGATCCTCGAAGACGATCCGCTGCGAGAAGACGCTCGCCCGATCGGTCGGGCTCGTCTGGACCATCAGGGCGGTGAAGTCCCTCTCTCCCGCCGCGAGCCCCTGGTAGTCCCCGAGGAAGAGGCCGTTGGCGACCGGGGCGATCTCGATGTCGTAGGGGTCGTCGGTGAGGCGGACCTCGCGCCACCCTCCTTGCCTCAGGCAGTCGGCCGCCTGAGGATGACACCAGAGGAAGAAGTTCGCGGTGGCCGATCCCGGCTGCGGGTCGTTGTCGCGAAAGTCGGCGTACGTGATGGCGATCGTCCCGTTTCCCGCGACGTGCACGGCGGGGGTGAAGGCCTGGCGGTCGAGCACGGTCTGGGCCGCAGGGGTCCTGTTGACGACGATCGACGCGGACCAGGTGGCCCCTCCGTCCACGGAGCGGACGAACCGGATGAGCGGATAGTGCGACGCGCCCCCGGCGTCCTCCTGCCAGACCGCGTACAGCGCCCCCGTGCGCGGATCGGCGGCGACGTCGAAGAGGAACGCCCCGTCCCGCACGCGAGCCGAGGTGTCGGGAGCCACCGCGGCGATCGGGCTCGTGGCGCGGACGATCGTGGTGACGGGCTCCCAGCTCGCCCCTCGATCGTGCGACCTGAGGGCCGAGAGGTACGTCTCGGTGAAGCGGAAGGCGCGGTAGATCTCCGTGAAGAAGACGACGAGCGTTCCGTCGCGGAGCGAGACGACCTGGTTGCCCAGCGTCTGGTTGCCGGTGCCGAGATCGTGGATGACGCGGGCGGGCTCCCACGTGGCTCCGCCGTCGGCGCTTCGCGTGAAATAGGTCGGCCCCGTCCCGGTCCCGATGTCGACGCGATCCCAGACGGCGTAGACGAAGTTCGGGTCGGTCGCGTCGGCGGTGATCGACTCCTTGTCGTTCACGAGGGGAGACGCGCCCGTGATCAGGCCGGTGGGCGGCGACCAGGTCATCCCGCCGTCGGTCGAGCGGCTCACCACCATGGCGTGCGCCGCGCCGAAGCCGGTGTCGAGGAGGAGGGCGGCGAGGTGCAGGTCGCCGTTGGGTGCGAACGAGATCCACGGATCGCTCGCCCGCTGGTAGGTCCCTCCCGAGCACAGCGTCAGCCAAGGGAGCGCCGACACGCTCCACGTGCCGCCGCCGTCGAAGCTGACGCCGATCCCGAGACCCCGCGCCCCGCCGTTCGACCAGCGATCCTGCTGCCACACCGCGACGACATTCATCGGGTTGACCGGGTTCACATCCACCCAGGTCTCGACCTCCGTCGCCGGGTAGTTCGTCCCTCCCTGGAGGTTCGGGGAATCGGCGGTGCAACTGGTGAAGAGAGAGGGGCCAGAGATCTGCGTGAGCGGTCCGGCGGAGGCCGGATCGGCCGGCCCCGCGGCCACCGCGACGGCGGGGAGGAGGAGGGCGAGGAGGGGGGCGACGAAGGCGAGGGATTGGCGACGGCCCGGCATGAGCGGAGGTCCTCCCACGCCCTTAGTACCGTCAGGGCGCCGGCGGGTTGCTCCGCGGCTCCGGGATCAGGCCCCCGAGGGGATGCGGGCGCGCGACGGCGGCATGCCGAACTCGCGCCGGAAGGCGTCGGTGAAGTGGGCGTGGCTGCTGAAGCCGACGTCGCAGGCGAGGGCCGACAGATCGGGGGCGCCCGCGTCGATCCTCTCGATCGCCTCGCGGAGGCGCAGCCGGTTCAGATAGCGGTGGACGGGGAGTCCCGTCTCGGCGCGGAAGAGTCGGGCGAGGTGAAAGGGGGACGAGGCGATCTCGCGCGCGATCCTGGCGAGCGTCAGCTTCTCGCGGAAACGCGCCGCGAGGATCTCGCGCGCCGCCTCCGCCAGCTCCCGCCTCCGCCGCCGCGTCGCCTCGCGCCGCGCGGTGACCGGGCGGCCGGCGGCGCGCTGAGCGCGGGCGGCGAGATCGCCCAGGAGGAGCAGAGCGCGCTCCTCCGTCTCGAGGGGCGAGGCGGCGCCGGACGTCGATCGGGTGCGGAGGAGCCGCATCTTCGCATGCGTCGCGGCGTCTGCGAGGAGCGAAGTCACGGGGAGAGTCCCGTCCGTCGCGTCGAGGAAGGGCGCCTCCTGGAACGACAGAACCGTGCACGCGTCGCCGCCGGGAGCGGGATGGCTCACCCGGTACGGCTCGCCCGGCCGGAAGAAGAGGGCCTGGTTCACGTCGGCGAGCGTCTCGCCGCACGAGGCGTGCCTGCGGAAGACGCCGGCTCTCGGGAAGACGATGTTGAACCTCTCCGCGGCCTCCTCCTCCCCGCAGGGGCCGGCGCCGGAACGGCAGTCCACGTCCCAGACCTCGACCTCGTCCCCGAGGTGAAGGGAGCGATACGTGAGGTGGGCGGCCGCGGGCGGCATCACGGACACCCGTTGTTCGTGACGTGCTGCGCGATCGCCGGGCAGGCGGCCGAGGCCCCCGCGTAGATCTTCTCGGCTCCGTTCCCCCCCTTCGCCCAGCTCCCGTCAATGGCCCCGCCGTCGGTTGCGGCGACGAGGAACCAGACGTTGTTCGGGAGGGAGATCGTCGCGCTTCCGCTCGCGGGCAGGTTGCAGACGCCCCCCGCGAAGCTTCCGAAGCTCCCGAGGTGCCCCCAGTAGACGTTCACGGCGCTCGCCGGGCAGCGGGCCGCGTCCCACGCCAACACGAGGTTGCCGCCGTTCATCGTGACCGAGAGGGGCTGTCCCGGAATCGTCGCGCCGTCGGGGATCGGCGGCGGCCCCGCGGCGACCGTGCTGCACGCGCTGGGAACCAGGCTCCGCGTCACGCGCACCTCGTCGATCCACCAGTGGCCCCCCGGATAGAGGAGATCGCCGGAGAGTCGGAACCGGATGCGGACGTCCCCCCCCGCCCAGTTCGCGAGCGACGCCGTGTAGGTCGTGTACGTCAGGTTCGTGTCGCTGAAGTAGTTGTCCACGTTGCCGGTGGTCGTGCAGTTGTTGAGGGGGAACTCGACGAGAGCCGGGTAGTCGGGGGTGAGGGGAACCCGCGTCCAGTTCGTGAAGCCGGGACCGGTCGCAATCTCGACCTGACCGACCGAACCCTCCGC
Source organism: Acidobacteriota bacterium (assembly GCA_016195325.1). Taxonomy (NCBI): domain Bacteria; kingdom Pseudomonadati; phylum Acidobacteriota; species Acidobacteriota bacterium. Next base: position 27,727 of record JACPZX010000064.1, on the reverse strand, counting down.
TCCGAACAAGCCGACCGGGTCGTACTCCAGGTCGTGGATCGTCGCAAACGAGAGGGTAGGTCCCGACGCGGGCGAGTCGAGCGTGAGGACCGGGCTCGTCAGGTCGGAGCAGACGCTGTCGTTGCTCGCCGCGGTGTAGACGCGCGGCCCGAGGTGGCCGCCGGTCGTCGCGATCGTCCACGGCGGGGCGGGGGAGAAGGTCGCGACGCCGGTATCCCCCGCGTCGTCGGTGAAGGTGCCAATGACCGGGGGGCCGAAGGGGGCCGTGCCCGCCTCGGCGGCGTTTCCCTCCTCGTTCCCGCCGCGGCACGGGCCACCGTGCCCCGAGGTTGCGTCCTCGGCCCGCACGACGTAGTGGTACGTGGTCGCCGTCGCGAGCCCGATCGTGTCGGTGAAGGAGGTCCCGATCACGCAGCGCGCGACGCGGTTCGACGGAGAGGGGACGAACCCCGCGGCCGTCCCCCGGTAGACGTTGTAGCGGACGTCGGACCCGCAATGGGCCGACGCGGGATCCCAGGTGACGACGACGCCGCAGCCGGCCGTCCCGGCGCTCGAGGCCCCCGTCACGCCGCGGAAGTCGGGGTCGAGCGTGCAGTCGCCGGTAGGCACGATCGACGCGCACGGCGATCGGGGGGACTCGCACGCGGCGTTCGAATCGGAGGCCGCGGCGACGTAGTAGCTGTACGCCGCGCCTCCCGACACCGTCGTGTCGAGCGCGCTGGTGCCGGTGACGCCGCTCGCGACCGGGATCCACGGCGCGCCGGGGCACGCCCCGAGGCTCCGATACACGTTGTAGGCGGCGGCGCCGGGGACGGCGCCCCACGAGACCTGCACCTGGTGCTGGGCGGGGGTCGAGAGCGTGGGCGCGGCGGGGGCGGCCGGGGCGGGGCAGTCTGTGATCGCGCCGCGCACGAGCAGGGCGAAGGGCTGGGGCCCCCACGGCACGGCGACGCCGCGCACGCGCACGATCCATCGTCCCGCCGCCGGCGCGCTCCAGACGATCCTCTCCTCGACATTGAGGGCGTCGTGCGCGTCGATCGGGTTCGACGTCTGCTTCGGCGCGCCGCTCCCCGCGTCGATCGTCTGGAACCAGACGGCGCCGTTGGGATCGACGACCTCGAGCTTCAGCTCGTTGACGCGCGCGACGGCGGCGCCGAGCGCCGCGGGGTAGTCGGTCCAGACGAGCGTCGTCCGGAAAGGGGTGCCGGCCGCAACGTCGTAGGCGTGCGTGACGACGCTCCCGGTGGTGATCCCCTCACGGTGATCGTCGGCGCGCAGCTTGAAGGGGCTCCCCGTGAAGGCGAGGGTCGCGTTCAGGAGGACGCGCCCGTAGCCCGCGTCGAAGTCGGGGCGAGGGGCCGACGGGCCGAGCGCGACGGCGCCGTCGATGAGGGTCGCCTTCAACAGCGCCCCCGACGGAACGAATCCGGCGCCGGCGCTGCGCGCGCCCGCCGCGTAGTACCCCGCCGTGTAGTACTCGCGGACGAGCGCCGCGAGGCCGGCGGTCGTGGGCGTCGCCATCGACGTCCCGTCGAGCTGGCAGGTCGAGCAGTTGTTCGAGGCGGGGTTCGCGTCGGAGGCGGCGGAGACGACCGACTCCCCCTGGGAGGCGACCGTCGGCTTGAGGCGACCGTCGAAGACGGGCCCCGGGCTCGAGAACGACGACGGGAAGTCCGCGCTCGCTCCGTGCCCCACCGAGCCAGCGGTCACGACGTTCTTCGCGATGCCGGGGGAGTTGACCGAGATGGGGGCCGGGCAGAACTGCCCCGCGTTCCCCGCCGCGATCACCATGAGGAGATCGGGGTAGGTCCACATCGCGAGGTCGGCGTCGCGCGCGAACGAGTCGTACGGAAGGGTGCACCCCGGGATGCAGGTCCCGAACGCGTCGTGGCAGGCGCCCCCCCACGAGTCGGAGTGGATGCGCGCGCCGGTGCGGTAGGCGACGTCCGCGAGGTTCCAGAGCGTCCCGCCGTTGTTGTTGAGGTACTCGAGGCCGTCCCCCATCTCCTCGACGATCAGCTTCGCCCCCGGCGCCTGCCCGTCTCCGCCGTTGCGCCCGGACGTGGTGAAGCCCGCGCAGTCGGCGAAGGGGGAGGCGTCCCCCGCGAGCGAGCCCGACGTGTGCGTGCCGTGACCGCTCCCGCCGATCGTCGCGGGGCACGTGTCGTCGTCGCCGGTCGGCGTTCCGGACCAGTTGTAGTAGAGGATGTCCTTCCGGCGGCTGAGCGCCGGGGCCGCTGTGGGGCACGGAGCGGACAGGCAAAGGGAGATCGGCGGCGCGCCGTTCACGGCGTCGCGGAAGAAGCACGCGTCGTAGTCCTGTCCGGTGTCGGCGAGGGCCAGCGTCTGGCCGCACCCGAAGATCCCCTGGTTGAAGATCGGCGTCTGCTGCGGCGACGGGCCGACGAAGCTCTGGTGGACCCACACGGCGTCCTGGTTCAGCGCGCGCATCGGCCGCACGGGCTCTATCGCCTCGACCTCCGGGAGGCCCGCGAGCCGCGAGAGGATCGACGCGAGCCGCGGTGCCGGGATCTCGGCCTCCACGCGCCACGCGCCATCCTTTCCCGAAGCGGACGCCCGCTCCGCCAGGCCTCTCAGCATGTCGAGAGAACGCCCGGCGTCCTCGTCCGATTCCAGGATCACGCGGATCCTGACGGCGCTGCCGCCGGCTCCGGCTGACGCGATCGTCGCAAGATCCGGGTGGACCTTGAAGTGCGATGGGGTCTCGCCGAGCCACTCGACGAAGGGGAGCGCGCGGAGATCGTCCTCGAAGTAGGGCGACACGCGGAGGCGGTATCCGCCGTCGGGGACGTAGCCGAGGAGCTGCGCTCCGGACGCCTCCATCTGGGCGCGCTCTTCCGGTGAAAGGGGGGCCGCGGTCATCGCGACGAGGTAGCGCCGACCACCGGCGCTCGTTCCCGCCGGGGCAGCCTGGAACCAGACCGGCGCGATCGGGGCGGAATCGTCCGGCCGGAACTCTCCCGCCGCGAAGCGAAGCCGCAGGGCGGGATGCGCGCGCTCTCCCCCGGAGGGCGCGGCGGCCGGAACGGTCAGCGCGCAGATCAAGGCGACGAATACCGGCGCGAGCAGGTGCTTCCGCATCTGGATTCCCCAGGGGGTGTGGGACGAGTCTACGCCAGCGGGGAGCCCAAGAGTACACCCGTTCCGGCCGTCGCTCCGAAAAGAAAAAAGCCCCCGCGATCCCGATTGGGACCGCGGAGGCTCTCCTAACCCCCCATCGCGGGAGCCGGTTGGGCTCCCATGTGTCTGCTCTTGCGCGAACTACTTCTTCCGGTCACCGTCCGGCGCGCCCCCCGGCGCTCCGGTCCGCAGGCTCGCGGAGGTGACGGTGGCCCCGATCAGGGGCAGCTCCCCCCCGGGAGACGGCCCCCACGCTCTGGGGACATTCGTCGCCGCCTTCGCGGCCGCCACCTCCCCTTCGGTCGCCTCCCGGATGCCGACGTCGATGGGCTTGAGGCGCCCCTCGACGATCTGGCGGATCAGCATCCCCGCGACCGCTCCCGACTCCCAGAAGCCGGGGCCGAGCGTGAAGATCTTTCCGGGCCCCGCCATCGAGGCGTCGGGGACGATCAGGACGATGTCCTGGTCGTGCGCGAACCGCCTCACGCGCTCGAAGTTCTGCGCCGTGTAGACGTCCGGATCCATCAGCACGACGAACGCGTCGAGCCTTTCGCGCGACAGATCGCCGAGCGCTCCGGCGAAGTCCGCGGGCTGATGGATGTGGGCGGCGACCACCGTCATCCCCGCCGCGGCGGCGGCGCGCCGGAACCCGCGAACTGCGTGATCCAGCCGCGACGGGTCGTAGAGGATCCCGACCCGCCGGATGCCGCCGTCGAGCCGCGCGAGCCGCTCGATCTGGCGGTCGAATCCCCCCACGAGCGAGATCCCGCACTGGCTCTCCGCCATCTCCTGATCCACGACGGGGTCGGGGACCATGGAGTGCACGACGGGGATCTCGCGGACGTAGGCGCGGGCGATGCGCGCCGCCTCCTCTCCGATGGCGAGGACGGCGCTCGGGTGCTCGTCGAGAGCCCTGAGGATCCCGCGGCCCGTCGACGGCGTCGCCTCCCCCACCTCCATGAGGCGCACGTGCCCCGGAAGCGTGGATCGGGCTCCGTCGAGAGCCAGTTGATGGTAGGGCACGCGATCATCCATGAGAACGAGGATGTCGTGCGTGCCGCGGCTGCGGAGCCGGAGATCCAGATGGTTGACCCTCTCGGGCTTGATCCGGAGCTCGTGGTACTCCACAGCGACCTTGCCGTCGGATTCGGCAAGGACTTCCAGAGGCTGATCGGCGTCCACCGCGTTGATCCGGAAGCGTCCTTCGGAATCGGTGCTGACGCTCCTCGGGCCCAGCACACCGGGCCCGGACACCGTCACCTGGGCCCCTTGGATCGGTCCGCCGGTCTCGTCAGTGATCGTGCCGACAATCTGCGCCGTCCTTCCCGCGTACGCGGGAAGGAAAGCCAGCACGATCACGGCCAGCAGGACGGTCCAGAGGCTGCGCGCTCGATTGACGCACATGGCGACCTCCGCTTTCCAAAACCTGACGATGTGGGGACAGAGTCGCGCATGCTCCGACGGATGAAATGAAATGTCAAGAGATAATTTGAACTTTATTGAAACGTGGCGGTTGGCGCGGGGTTTGGCGGGGTTCAGGCCTCGAGGGAGAGCCGGGCAAGACTGCGTCGAACGGCGATTTCAGGTTCTACGGCGGTGGGGGAGTGACTTCTTGATCTTGTTCCAGGGGATTCGCTTGCGGTTCTTCGGATCGGCGAGCGCCTTCTTCGCCTCCGCGAGACCGGACTCATCTTCGAACTCGTCAAGCGCCCCCGAGATGTTGCCGAGGCCGCGGGCGAGGCGGGCGGGGGTCACGCCGAAGCTCACGCGGATGAAGCGTGGCGACTCGAAGAAGCTCCCCGGGACGACGAGTGTGGAGTAGCGCTCACGGAGACGATCGGCGAAGCGTTCGGCGTCGAGCCCCTTCGGGAGGCGGGCGAAGAGGACGTTCCCTCCGGGTGGCACGTGCGCCTCGAGGCGGCGCTCGGACACCAGGAAGCGGCGCACCGCGGCGAGGTTTGGGTCGAGCATCGCGTGGGCCCTGCGCGAGATGGGCGCGAGTCGCCTCAACGCCGCGAGGTGCATCACCTCGCCGGGGGCGACGCCGTTCACTCCCAGGAGGTCGTGGATTTTCCCGGCTCGCCGGATGAAGTCGCGGGGCCCGAGGATCCACCCCGCGCGCAGCCCATCGAGGCCGTAGGCCTTCGTGAGGCTGTTCGTCGTGACGACGTTCGGTCCCGCGTGCACCGAGGATTCGACACGCCGGTCGAAGAGGCACTCGAGGTAGACCTCGTCCACGAGAAGGTGGGCGCCCACGCGCTTCAGGATCCGCGCCATCTCGCGGAGCGTTGCGGGATCGATCCGCATTCCGGACGGATTGTGGAGGTTCGTGACGATGGCGAGGCGCGTCCGCGCGCTCACGAGCGAGGCGAAACGATCGAGATCGATCGCCCAGGCGTCCTCGAAACGGCGGGGGAGCCGCACGATGCGGCAGCCCAGCGACTCGGGGATCCGCAACAGCGGCTCGTACGTCGGGCGCTCGACGATCACCTCGTCGCCGCGGCGCGCGCCGTCGAGAGCCGTCGCGCACGCGAGGAAGTTCGCGAGGCTGGTGCCGCCCGCAACGGTGAAGACGCGATCCGCGGCGACACCGTACCGCGAGCCGAGCGCCGCCAGGAGCGGCGGCCAGCCGTATCCCGCCGGGAGCTGCGTGACGAAGTCCTTCGGCTTCAATCGAAGAAGGGAGGCCGGGCACGCCTCGATCCCGCTCCGCGCGAGGTCGATCGAGACCCGGGGCTTCGCCTTGGCCCAGCTCATGTACGCGATCTCGCGGAAGCGCATCAGGCGGCCCTCCTCCGGGCGACGATCGGATAACAGCACCCCGCAGCGACGAGGATCGCCGTCCCGATGAGCGACTGCGTCGTGTAGGCGACGAAGCTGTTGAGGACGATGCCGGCGGCGGCGGCGACGAAGACGAGCGTCGTGATCGGGTGTCCGGGCATCGAGGCGATTCCGTCGCCAGCCGGATCGCGGCGCCTCAGCACGAAGAGCGCCCCCACGGTCAGGCCGAAGAAGAGCCAGTCGGCGAAGACGACGTACGAGAGGAGCTGGTCGTACGTGTTGGAGAGGAGCAGGGCGATCGACATGAAGCACTGGAACCAGAGCGTGAACGTGGGCGTGCGGAAGCGCGCGTGGAGCGTCCCCGCCCGCGGGAAGAAGAGCCCGTCCCTCGCCATCGCGTAGTAGAGGCGCGGCCCCGTCATGATGATCACCGAGAGGAAGCCGAGGCTCGACACGACGATCAGCCCCGCGACGAAGCGCGCGCCGGCAGCCCCGCCCGCCGCCCGCGCGACGTCGGCGGCCACGGCCGTCGATCCCGCGATCTGCCCGGGGGAGAGGACGTGCAGGTACGCGAGGTTCAGCCCGACGTAGAGCACGATGATGAGGAGGACGCCCAGGACGTTCGCGCGCGGGAGGTTCCTCGCCGGGTCCTTGATCTCTCCGGCGATCGATCCGCAGTTCTGCCATCCGCCGTACGCGAACATGATGGGGACGAGGGCGGTGAGGAGGAGCGCAGGCCACGATGCGACGGGGGGCGCTGAGACGGTGGCCCCCGCTGGTGGGGCGCCGCTCCCGAAGTACGCGAGGGCGATCAGCGCGGCGACGCCGAGGACCTTCGCCGCCATGAGCGCATTGTTGACGCGCTTGCCGGTCCGGATGCCGATTGCGTTCACCGCGGTCAGCGCCACGAGGATTCCCGCGGCGACGGCGCGCACGCCGATCGGGCCCAGCGGCACGAACGACGCGTCGAGGTAGCTCGCGAAGAGGATCGCCACGGCGGCGATCGACCCGCCGTTGATGATGAACAGGAGCGCGACGCCGTAGAGGAACCCGATGATCGGGTGATAGGCGCGCGCGAGGTACGTGTACTGGCCGCCGACGTAGGGGAGCCGCGACGCGAGCTCGGCGTACGCGAAGCCGCCGAAGAGGGCGAGCAGCCCGCCGGCGCACCAGGCGGCGATGATCATCCCCGGCGTCCCGACGATCCGCGCGACGTTCGACGGGTTCGCGAAGATCCCGACGCCGAGGATCGCCCCGGCGACGACCACGGAGGCGTCGAGGAGCCCCAGCTCGCGGCGGAATTCGACGGGATTGTTCCCGAGGGGGCCCATCAGAGCCGATTCCATGGAACCGCGAGGACGCGAGGGGTCAACATCTGGGGGTGGTCACAGCGGCAGACGACGAGACCTCGGCGCGCCCGCTTCGGATACGCCGACAGGAACGCCTCGACGTGCCGGGCGTCACCCGGCCCGGGCCGCGACGTCCACTTCACCTCGATGGGGACGTCCTCGCGCGGACTCTGCCAGACGAAGTCGACCTCGGCCCCGGAAACGGTGCGCCAGAAGCTCACGCCGTGTCCGATTCCCGCGTAAGTGGCCCGGCAGAAGAGCTCGAGGCCGACCCACTGTTCGAGCAGACCCGGGCCTTCGGAGGCGAGAAGGGCGCGGGTCGGGGGAAGCCCGGCGGCCGCGTTCCGGACGCCCGTGTCGAAGAAGAGAAACCGCGGCGTCGTCAGAAGCCGCTTTCGACCATGTCGCGCGTAGGGGCGCAGCCAGAATCCGGTGAACGTCTCCTCGAGGACCTGGTAGTAGTTCTTGAGCGATGTCGCCGGGACGCCGCTCTCCTGTGAGAGCCGCGCGAGGTTCACCTGGCGTCCGGATTCGACGGCCGCCAGCTTCAGGAAGACCGCGAACGAGCCGAGGTCCCGGGCCAGCGCCTCCCTTCGAACCTCCTCTTCGAGGTAGTTCTCGACGTAGGCCGAGAGAGTCGCGGCCGCGGTCCGGTCGCTCTCCGAGCGGACGCCGGGCAGGTTTCCGAGCAGGAGGGTGCGCTCGAGGCTCTGGGCCGGGAAATCCTGCAGCGGACTCCGTCCGCTCCTCCGGCGCGACTTCGGCTCGGCGCCGGGCCAGTCGGCGCGCTCCGGCCCCTCCGACTCCCAGAGACAGACGGGGAGGAGTCGAAAGACGTGGGACCGCCCCGGCAGCAGGTTCGCCGAATGGCGGCGCAGGCTTCGCGCGGAGCTCCCGGTCAGGTAGATCTGGAAGCGATCCATCCTCTCGTCGAAGAGATTCTGAATCTCGTCGAGGAGCGCGGGAACTTTCTGGATCTCGTCCACGACCAGGCTCCCGATGCGTGCGGGGAGGGCGCGCACCTCTCTGCCGAAGCTCGCCGGGTCGGTTTCGAAGCGGCGTCTCGTCTCGGTGGCCCCGAGGTCGAATGAGGCGGTGTTCCCGTCGCGAACGGAGTGCCTGAGCAGCTCCGTTTTCCCCGTCTGGCGGGCGCCGAACAGGAGCCGGACCTTGTCCTCGACCATGTCCATCGCGAGGAGCTTGCCGGAGTCGTGGATCAGCTCCATGCACAAGTGAGCCTCGCGGTACGAGAGCCCCCCCTTCTTCGGGGTTCCGACGCCGGGGGCGACGCTCGGGTCGCACGCGTCGATGTCGAAGCTGACGTGCACGCCGGCCGTCCCGCGGCCTGCGAGGCCGACGGCCTCCTCCGTCACCGCGGCCGCGCCGCGCCGGTCGATCTCCTTCATCGTGAAGACGCGGACGCCGCTCTTCTGGATGAGCCCCTTCTCGCGCTCGTCGAGGTCGCGGATGCCGACGAGGGCGCAGTGCGCCGGATCGACCTTCTGCTTCATGCCCCCGATCGAGGTGAGCCCGGTGTCGCCGAGTCCCAGCACGTGGGCGAGGGGCATGCCGTGGACGTTTCCCGTGTCGGTCGACTCGGGGGTGTTCATGTCGCCGTGCGCGTCGAACCAGATGAGCCCGATCCGCTCGGCCCGCTCGCGATGCACGCGCGCCGTCGCGGCGATGGATCCCATCGCGAGGGAGTGGTCGCCCCCGAGGACGATGGGGACCCGGCCGTCCTTCAGCGCGACGAGCGATTTGTCGCAGAGGGCCTCGCAGACCCGCTGGATCGCCTTCGCGTACCTTCGGCTCGGCTCGCCGACCGCGCACTCCTCGGGGATGGGGACGTGCACGTCGCCTCGATCCTCGACGTCGTGCCCCAGCTCGCGGAGGCGCGCGGCGAGGTTGGTGACACGGAGGGCGCTCGGCCCCATGTCGACGCCGCGGCGGTTGGCTCCGAGGTCGAGAGGCACCCCGATGATGGCGACGCGGCGCGGCATGGCGGGCATCTTACTTCAGCGCGGCGGTCCAGTTCAGGACGACGGCGAGCGGCTTGCTGACGTCGGATCCGAACGTGAGCACGACGAAGCGCTGGCCGTCGGGGGCGACGTCGTAGGAGTTGGATCCCCACGTCTGGAAGGCGAGGAAGAGATCGCTTTCCTGTCCCGTCACGAGGGAGCCGCCCCTCGGCTCGACCGCGACGCCGGCGATCGTGGAGTTGTCGTTCTTCCGGTAGTAGATCTCCTTCCCGTCGCGCCGCCAGCGCGGCAGCATCCCTCCCGAAGTCGACACCTGCCAGCGCCCGCCTCCCGACGCCGGGGGTGGGAAGGGCTTGATGTAGATCTCCTGGCGTCCCGACTCGTCCGAGGAGTAGGCGAAGTAGCGGCCGTCGGGGGAGAAGGCCCCCTCCCCGTCGCTCGAGGGGCCGCCCACGACCAGGAAGGGTTTCTTCTCTCCGGTGAGGGGGAGGGCGTAGATGTCCGTCCCCGTCCGGTTCGCGTAGACCCCCTTCACGAACGCGAGGTACCGGCCGTCCGGGGAGGCGTCGGCCGGCCAGACGTCCGTGTCCATGCTGAGGACGAGGCGCTCGTCGCCGGAGCCGTCCGCCGCCTTCTCGTAGATCTCGTAGCGCTTGCCGGAGCGGGAGCTCGCGAAGAAGATCCGGCTTCCGTCGTGGGACCATATCGGGGTCCCGTCGTCCGCCGTGTCTAACGTGAGGCGCGTCTTCGTGTTCCTCTGGAGCTCGTAGACCCAGATGTCCGCGGTCGGCCCTCCCGCTTCCACGGCGAGGCTTCGACCATCGGGGGAGAGCCGGGTGTTGAGCACGACTCCCGACGGCGTGATCGGCTCTCCGGGCTTGCCGGCGCGCTCCATCCACCGGACGAAGCTCCCCCCCGACGTGCCGGCCGCCTCGTACACGAGGACCCCGTTGCCCGCGACGGTCGTGTTCGACTTCCACGTCGTCGTGTCGATGCGCACCTTTTCCGACGTCGGCACCGGCTCGCCGGTGAGCTTCCCGGTGACCGGATCGAGCGGCTGGGCGACGAGCGTGTCGTCCTGGACGTAGAGCAGGTAGCCGGCGCCGTAGATGCCGTTCGCGAGCGTCTTCACGAGGAACTTCTCCTCCCCGCCGTCCACCGATCCGAAGTAAATCCCGGTGTCGGGGGCGGGGCCCGTCTTGTGAGACGCCGCCATGTACAGGAAGTGGCGGCCGTCGGGCAGCGCCTGCGGCCACCGGTGCGTCGTGTGCTTCGACGCGTCCATCGTCGTGACCGGCACGGGCTTCCCCCCGCCGGCCGGTATCCGATGGATCGCCGACTGGAAGCTCGGCGCGAAGAGAATCGTCCCGTCGGCCAGCCAGGTGCCTCCGCGGGCCTGGTTCGTGTCGCACAGCGTGAAGGACGTTCCCGTCGCCACGTCGACGCGCTTCAGCTTCTCGTCCGCGAAGTAGCCGAGGGAGCGCCCGTCGGGGGACCAGAAGGGGAAGTTCGCCCCCTCGGTCCCGGGGATGATCCGGGCTTCGAGAGAGTCGAGCGGCCGGACGAACAGGTGGCTCCGGCTGTCCTTCGCAATCGCCGAGAAGGCGAGCAACTTTCCGTCGGCGGAGAGGACCGGCGGCCCCCCGACATCTCCGGAGAGGTTGAAGATCGCCCCTTCCGGGGCGGGAATGCCGAGTCGCACGGCCTCCGCGGCCGCGGGCTTCGTCCGCATCACCGTGACGGCCACCGCGGCGAGCGTCGCGCCCAGCGTGAGGACGAGGAGCCACGGAAGGACGGAAGCCCGCCTCGGAATCGCGATTGGCGCCGTCGTGACATCTCCCGGCATCGCGACCCCCGCCTTCGAGCCGCTCTCGGCGATCCACTTCAGCTCGAGCAGCACGTCGTGGACGGTCTGACGCCGCTCCTCGGGGTCCTTCGCGAGGCAGGTCCGGATCAGCCGATCGAGCGCCGGCGGGATCATCGGCTGGAGCTCCATCGGGGCCTTCGGCTCTTCCTTCAATATCGCCGCGATGAGCGTCGCCTGCGTCTTCCCCTCGAAGACGCGCACTCCCGTCGCCGCCTCGTAGACGACCGAGCCGAAGGCGAAGATGTCGCTCCGGGCGTCGGCCTCCTTCCCCTCGAACTGCTCGGGGGCCATGTACTGGAACGTCCCGACGATCGACCCTTCCGCCGTGAGCGGGCTGTGCATCGTGGGCGCCGCCGTGAGACCCGCGCCGGAGGGGGATGAGGCGGCGAGGCTCCGCGCCACGCCGAAGTCGAGGAGCTTTGCCCCCGACTTCGTCAGCATGATGTTCCCGGGCTTCAGGTCGCGGTGGATGATCCCGGCGCGGTGCGCGCGATCGAGCCCCGCCGCGATCTCGACGCCCATCCGGATCAGCTCGCCGGTGGGGATCGCCCCGCGCTCGAGGCGCGCGGCGAGCGTTTCCCCCTCGAGGAGCTCCATGACGAGGAAGTCGGTCTCCCCCTCGCGGCCGATGTCGTGCAGCGTGCAGATGTTCGGGTGGTTCAGGCTCGAGACGGCGCGCGCCTCGCGCTCGAACCGCGCCTTCAGCCCCGCGTTCGACGAGAGGTGCGCCGGCAGCACCTTGATGGCGACGGCACGATCGAGCCGGGTGTCGCGCGCCCGGTACACCTCGCCCATGCCGCCGGCCCCGAGCGGGCCGACGATCTCGTACGGGCCGAGGCGCGTGCCGGGGGTGAGGGTCATAGACGAGCGGAAAGGTACAACACGGCCGGCGGAGACGTCATCGCCCGCACGACAGCCGGGCATCCCGCTCGATGAACGTGCTGCACTGGAGCTTGCCTCCGGGATTCCCGGCTACAGGCAGCCGAGCACCGACCGTATCCGCGTCGCCTCCGCGATCAGGGCGCTCGCGTCGGCCGGGGCGATGCCCTTCCCGGACTGGGCGTTCACCACTTCGATGAACTTCTCGAGCTTCACGCACGCGCGCGTGACCTTTCCGGCGTTGACGTAGCTCACCGCGTCCTGCAGCTTGGTAACGAGGTTGCCCGTGAGCTTCCGGGACAGCCCGAGGCCCCTGACCACCGGGATCAGATCCGATATCTGCGCCGCGGCTCCCTCCACGAAGACGGTGGAGAGAGCGGTGCCCGTGTTTCCGCTCGCATCGCGGTACCGGAAGGTGACCGTCGTCGTCTTTCCGGCGGCGAAGAGCGACTGGTCGTCGACATCGATTGCGCTCACCTGAGGAGGGAGCCGCACGGGAGCCGGATCGATCGCGTCGTTCGCAGATCCCGCGCCGAGGAAAGCGGCCAGAGCCGGCACCGCCGCGCCGCGCGCGCCGCCGAGCTCGGTGGCGAGCACCGAGATGGGAGCGGGAGGGATGACGACGGGGGGTGTGACGTCGCCGACGACGACTGCGAAGCTGCCGTGCACCACATGTCCGGCCTGGTCGCTTGCCGAGCAATTGACCGTCGTCGTTCCCAGCGGAAACGTGTCGCCGGACTGCGGCACGCACGTCACCGGGAGCGGGCCGTCGACGAGATCCGCGGCGGTCGCGGTGAACGTCGCCGTGGCGCCGAACGGTCCGGTCGCGGCGAGCGCCAGGTTCCCCGGCAGCGTGAGAACGGGCGGCTTCGTGTCCTGGACCGTCACGGTGAAGGAACCGCTCGCCCGGTTGCGGGACAGATCGTCCGCCGAACAGTCGACCGTCGTCATGCCGAGGGAGAACGTGGATCCCGACGCCGGCACGCACGCCACGGGCCGCGGGCCGTCGACGAGATCCGTGGCGGTCGCGGTGAAGCTCGCCGCCGCGCCGAAGGGACCCGTCGCTTCGAGCGTCAGGCTCGCGGGAAGCGAAAGGACCGGCGGCGTCGTGTCCCGGACGGCCACGTCAAACGAGCCGCTCGCCACATTGCCGGACAGGTCGCTCGCCGAGCAGTTGACGGTCGTCGGGTTGATCGGGTTGATGGGGAACGTGGAGCCCGACGGCGGCGCGCACGTCACCGGCCGCGGGCCGTCGAAGGCGTCGAGTGCGGTCGCGGTGAAGGTCACGACGGCGCCGGACGCGCCCGTCGCCTCGATCGCCATGTTCGCCGGAAGCGTCAGAACGGGTGGCACCCCCGCCTGGACCATCACGGTGAACGAGCCGTTCGCGACGTGCCCGGTCAGGTCGCTCGCCGAACAGTTGACGGTCGTCGGGAAGATCAGGTTGACGGGGAACGTGGAGCCCGACGCCGGCGCGCACGTCACCGGGCGAGGGCCGTCGACGAGATCCACCGCGGTCGCGTTGAAATTCACGGCGACGCCGGAGAGCCCCATCGCCTCGAGCGTCAGATTCGCCGGAAGCGCGAGGACGGGCGGCGCCGCCGGCAGGACCGTCACCGTGAACGAGTCGTTCGCGACATGGCCGTTCAAGTCGCTGGCCGAACAGTCGACGGTCGTCACGCCGACGGGGAATGTGGCCCCCGACGCCGGCACGCACGTCACCGGTCGCGGGCCATCGACGAGATCCACCGCGGTGGCGATGAAGTTCACGACGGCGCCGGAGGCGTCCGTCGCCTCGAGCGTCAGGTTCGCCGGAAGCGTGAGAACGGGCGGCGCCGGAGGCTGGACCGACACGGTGAAGGAGCCGTGCGCGATGTTGCCGCTCAGGTCGCTCGCCGTGCAGTTGACCGTCGTCATGCCGAGGGGGAACGTGGAGCCGGACGCCGGCACGCACGTCACCGGGCGCGGGCCGTCGATGAGATCCACGGCGGTGGCGGCGAAGGTCACGACGGCGCCGGAGGGGCCTGTCGCTTCGACCGTCGCGCCCGGCGGCAGCATCAGCGCGGGCGGCGTCGTGTCCGCGCCGACAGGGGCGTTGACGGTGAGAGTGAACGGCTGGAGGTCGTCGGGGGGCACGCCGTTGCTCGCCGTGATCATGAGCGGGTAGGCTCCGGCCGTCCCCGCCGCAGGAGGTCCGCCGAGAACGCCGGTCGCGGGATCGAACGTCACGCCGGAAGGCAGCGCCCCCGACAGGCTCAGCGTCGGCGTCGGACTTCCCGTCGCCTTCACGGTGAAGGATCCGGGCGCCCCCTCGGTGAAGGTCGCGCCGCTCGCGCTGGTGATTTGCGGCGGATCGGTGATGGCGCCCGTCGTCCAGACCTCGGACCCGTGGACCCCGTCGTCCGCCGTGAAGAAGAGCGTGCCGTTGACGTTGGCGAAATAGTAGGGATTCGAGCCGGCGGTGCCGGGACGTATGTCCGCCACGAGAACGGTTCCCGCCGCCGTCCCGTCGCTCATCCAGAGCTCGGTCCCATGGCTGAAGTCAAAAGCATTGAAGAACAGCGTGCCGCCGACGTTCAGGAGGTTGATGGGGCCCGAGGAGGTACTGTTGCCTGGGACGATCTCCAACACGAGAACGGTTCCCGCTGCCGTCCCGTCGCTCTTCCAGAGCTCGACGCCGTGGACGACGTCGTTCGCCGTGAAGAAGAGGGTCCCGTTCACGTTCGTCAGAAACCCCGACGCCACGCCGCCCGGGAAGGCGTCAGCGGCTCCGGGGGCGATGTCCTTGACCATCCTCGTCCCCCCGGTCGTGCCGTCGCTCGTCCACAGCTCGAAACCGTGGGCGAAGCCGTCCGACGCCGTGAAGAAGAGAATGCCGTTCACGTCCGTCATGCGCGACGGGTTCCCGTTGCCGGACAGATTGATGTCCTTGACGAGGCCTCCCGTCGTCATCAGCTCGGTTCCGACGGGCTTTCCGTTCGGGTCGTACGCGTAGACCGCCGGGAAGAAGAGCGTGCCATTCTCGTTGATCAGCTCGTATGGAAACGAGTTGCCGGCGCCGGGGTTGATGTCCATCACGAGAACCGTTCCGGCCGCCGTCCCGTCGCTCCTCCAGAGCTCACCCCCATGGACGGGCTCCGTCGCCTGGAAGAAGACCGTCCCGTTCACGTCGGTCAGGTAGGCGGGATTCGAGTTCCCGGCGCCCGGGTTGATGTCCGCGACGAGGACGGTCCCCACCTCGGTGCCGTCGCTCTTCCAGAGCTCGGCTCCGTGGGCGGCGTCCAGTGCCTTGAAGAACAGCGTCCCGCCGACGTTCGTCAGGTAGTCGGGAAACGAGCCGCCCGCTCCGGGAACGATGTCCTTCACAAGCACCGTCCCGGCCGCCGTCCCGTCGCTCTTCCACAGCTCGAGGCCGCTCGCGCCGTCGTTGGCCGTGAAGAAGAGCGTCCCGTTCACGTTCGTCAGGAGGTTGGGGGACGAGCCGCCGAGCCCGTGGTTGATGTCGGCCACCATGACCGTTCCGGACGACGTCCCGTCGCTCTTCCACAGCTCGACCCCGTGGATGCCGTCGTTGGCCGTGAAGAACAGCATCCCGTTCGCGCCTGTCAGGTGAAGGGGCAGCGAGCTGCCGGAGAGATTGATGTCCTTCAGCAGCGACACCTGGGGCGGGGTCGCCGCCTGCGCGGGGCTCCCGGGCACCGCCAGAAGGAGGCCGGCAACGGCCAGTCGGAACAATCGTGCCCCGAAGCTCTTCTTCATGCGACGCTCCTCCCCCTTGGCGCGGCGTAGCCCGCCGGGACACGGATCTCAACGCTCGGAGGCGCGGATTCCCCTCACCGGGGATCGGGGTAAAGGTGGCGTCGAGCCGCGGTTATTTCTTCTGGAGCTCCGCGACCCAGTCGGTGACGATCGTCAGCGGGTTCGAGGTGTTGGTATTCTCCAGGGGCGACGCGACGAGGATCTTCTTCCCGTCGCGCGTGATCTGGAATGCGCCGACGATGGCCACGCCGCCGAATAGAGGGTGCGAGGCGCCGACCGCGAGGCTCGATCCCCGCGCCTGGACGTCCACGGCGAGAAGGCTGTACTCGATCGTCGTCACGGCGATCTGGTGCCCGTCGCCGAGCCACGCGGCCTCGTAGGCCCCGCCGGAGGAGATCTGCCACTTTCCGCCGGGGCCGGGGTAGGGGACCACGTACACCTCGTCGCGGCCGGTCTCGTCCGAGAGGTACAGAAGCCACTTTCCGTCGGGGGAGAAGCGACCGTTCTTCTCGTTGGCCGGAGAGGCGAGGAACGGCTGCGGCGCGCCTCCCGAGACGGGCACCGTCAGGAGGTCCCACCCCGCCTGGTTGCCGAGCTGGCTGAAGACGATGGACCTGCCGTCCGGCGACCAGTCGTTCACGGCGATGATCGAGGCGCTGGTCGTGAAGATCGAGCGTTCCCCTGAGGCCCCGTTGGCGAGCTTGATGAAGATCGAGGGGTAGTTCGAGTAGGCGATCTGCTCTCCGTCAGGCGACCACGCCGTGCCGTTGTAGAACCCCGGGGTGAACGTGAACTTGCTCCCGACGCCGCGGTGGAGATCGAACGACCAGAGATCGGGTTTGCTGTCTCCCGCGCTCAGCGTGACGAGCGCGCGCTGGCCGTCGGGCGAGAGAGTGAAGTCTCCGAAGCTCGTCGGCTCGCCGATCGTCGCGAGCTTCTTGCCGTCGAGATCGTACCAGGTGAGGAGATCCTTGGAGGCCCCGGAGCCCGTCTGAAAGATGACCGGGCCGGCCGCGCTGACCGTCACCGCTCCCGTCCAGCGGTAGGCGCTGAACCGGACCTTTTCCGCGATGGGGACGGGGTCGCCCTTCGGGCGGAGGCTCACGGGATCGAACGGCTGGATCTGGAGGTTTCCCTCCCTGACGTAGGCGATGTAGCCATTCTCGAGATACTGCGCCTCGCTGTTGGTGTTCATCACGAGAGAAATTTTCTTCGTCGCGAGGTCGAGCGCGTAGATCCCATTGTGACCGTCATCGACGGCCTTGCCGGAGTAGAACAGGACGTGCTTGCCGTCGGGCATGAAATGGGGAAGCCTGTCCGTCTGTCCTTCCTTCCCCGCCGTCGTGAGCGCCGACGGGGTGCCGCCCGCCGCGGGGATCTGGTACAGCCCCCCGAAGATGCCGGGGGCGAAGACGATGACGCCGTTCCGGCTCCACGTCCCTCCGCGTCCCGTCGGGGCGTCGCAGAGAGTCTGCGACGTGCCGCCGGAAGCGGGCACCTTCTTCAGCTTTCGATCGGCGAAGAAGCCGAGGTACCGGCCGTCCGGGGACCAGAAGGGGCAGGTGGCCCCCTCCGTTCCGGCGAGAGGGACCGCGCTCGCAGCGTCGAGAGGGCGAATCCAGATCTGGCTGTTGCCCCCCGTCGTGAAGCCCGTGAAGGCAAGGGTCCGGCCGTCGGGAGAGAGGGCGAGCGTGAGGTTCTCCGGATCGAGCTTGATCTGGGGGGGGAGGTCGATCGTCGCATGGAGGACGGCGGGGGTCGTGGGTTTTCGGAGGAGGAATCCGGCCGCGAAACCCGCCGCCACGAGGAGCGCCACGACCGTCACGAGGACGAGGGATGACCGCCGCCCCGGTGCGATCGCCGGAGCCGGGACTCCCGCCTGCGATCCCCCTTCGGCGATCCACTTCAGCTCCCTCTTGAGATCTCCGGCGCTCTGCCAGCGCTCGTCGGGATCCTTCGCGAGGCACTGCTTTACCACGCGCTCGAGGCCGGCGGGGGCGAGCGGCTGGATCGACGTGATCGGCGCGGGCTCGCGCTCGAGGATCGCGGCGATCATCGACGCCTGGGTCTTCCCCTCGAAGGCGCGCTTCCCCGTCGCCATCTCGTAGAGGACGGTGCCGAAGGCGAAGATGTCGCTCCGTACGTCCGCCTCCTTCCCTTCGAACTGCTCGGGGGCCATGTACTGGAAGGTGCCGACGATCGTTCCTTGCGCCGTCAGCGGGCTCGTGGCGGTGGGAGCCGCCGTGAGAGGGGAGGCGGCAGCCTGGGTGATCCCCTTCGCGAGGCCGAAGTCGAGGAGCTTCGTCCCCGTCTTCGTGATCATGACGTTGCCGGGCTTCAGATCGCGATGCAGGATCCCCGAGCGGTGGGCGCGGTCGAGGGCGTCGGCGATCTCGACCGCGTAGCGGAGAAGCTCGGCGGGCGGCACCGGCCCGCGCCCGAGGCGCGCGGCCAGGGTCTCCCCCTCGAGGAGCTCCATCACGAGGAAGTCCGTGTTCCCCTCGCGACCGATGTCGTGGAGCGTGCAGACGTTCGGGTGGTTGAGGCTCGAGACCGCGCGCGCCTCCCGCTCGAAGCGCTGCCTCAGATCGGCGTTCGACGAGAGGTGAGCCGGCAGGACCTTGATCGCGACGGTCCGGTCGAGCCGCGTGTCCTTCGCGCGGTAGACCTCGCCCATGCCGCCCGCGCCGAGCGCGGAGAGGATTTCGTAAGGGCCGAGGCGCGTGCCGGGGGTGAGGGGCATGGCGGGGGGAAGGTACACCAATCAGGACCGCCGGATGTCAGCCCTCAGCGCGAGAGGCGTGACGGCGAGGAGGCCGGCGGTCATGGCGATGACCCCGCCGAACCCTGCGCCGAGGCAGCCGAGCGCTCCCGCGAGCGCCGCGGTGCCGCCCCCCACGAGGACGAAGAGCGCGCGCTCGTCGCGCTCGCGCATCGCGTACCGCGTCACGATCAGCCCCGACCCGAGACCGCCCACGACGCACGCGGCGAGGGGCAGGGCGCCGCCGATTCCGTAGGACTCCAGCACTTTGCACGCCACGAGGGGGACCACGAGCGCGGCGAGCCCCGCGACAAGCCCAGGCCACACCGCGCGACCAGTGATCCCGCCGCGCCACACGAGACACGTGGCGACGGTCGCGAGAACGACGCCGATCACGATCGACGTGGCCGGGCGGCCGCAGCCTCCGAACGACGCCAGCACCATCGGCACGACGAGGACCGATGTGCGCAGTGCGCGGAGAATCCTCCCGCGCTCGTAGGCGGACCGGACGCGGAGGATGACCTCGTCAGGAGATCTCATGTTTGGCCCCCCAGGCATGGCGCAGCCGCGCGAGGGCGCGCTGGAGGCGTTTTCGAAACGTCGCGTCACGGAGGGGGCGGCGCTCGCCGATCGCCACGAGAATCGCAGCCATGTCCTCCTCTTTCATCCCCGAGAGCACCTCGCGCGCGGCGCGCGCGAGATCGCGGTCGACGACCATCGCCTCGGGCGTGTCGGTCGTCGCGAGAGCTTCAGCCGCGTGGTCAAGCGCTTCTTCCCGGCGCCGCAGGCCTCTTCGCCGGATCGATCGGACCTCATAAGAGGTGATGGCGATCGCCCATGCGACGCCGTCGCGGGACGGGTCGAAGTCGGCCGCTTGCTCGAACAGCTTGATCATGGCCTGCTGCGCGGCATCCTCCGCATGCCCGTCGTCGTGCAGCGCGCGCGCGGCGAACCCGCGGAGAAGGGGCCAGAGCGCGGCGAAGGCCGGCTCGATCGCGGAGCGGTCTCCGTCGGCGAGGCGCCTGAACAGATCCTGAATCGCGGCGCGCGCTTGCGGCGTGGTCAGGGAACCCCTCGCATCTCGCGCGCGAGCCTCGGGCCGTCCACGAGCCCGAGGATCTTCGACGAGGCGAGCACGGCGCCGCGCGAGGTGACGAAGACCAGGGTCGGCAATCCACGGACACCGAAGCGCTGGGTGAACCGCTGCGTCACGTCGTCGACGTTCGTCGCGTCGATCCGGATGGTGACGAATCGGTCCGCCTCCCGGATCACGTCGGGGGCGGTGTACGTGTCCCGATCGAGCAGGCGACACGCGGCGCACCACTCGGCGGTGAAGTCGATCATGACGGGCCGCCGGGCGGCCCGCGCGGACGCGAGGACATCGTCGAGGCTCGGCGATGCCCCCGCGTCCCTGCCGGTAAACGTGTAACTCCACGTCACCGAGGGCTTCGCTTCCGAAGCTGCGCTCAGGGCCGCGATGCAGAGGCACCCCACGAGCAGGATCCTGATCGACACCGCCGTTCACCCCTTCTCATGGATGATCTTGCGGAATTCCTCCCGAATGAACTCCCTGGCGCCCGCCCCGCCCGTGATGCGCAGGGTGACCGGCCCGCCGTGCGGTGTGAACGCGACGGAGTATTCGATCGTCGGACAACAACCGCGGACGCCGTCGATCCATTCCCCGGCCTCCCGGAACTGACCAGAGAACTTGAAGAGATAGCCGTTCTCGAGCTCCTCGCTCTCAGTCACCGCGGCCGCAATCTTCTCCACGAGGGCATGGAACCGAACAAGCCCGTCAGGGGTGAAGAATCCCATGTTGCAGTAGTGTCCCGCGGGGACGTCGCCCTGGACGGGAGCATAGGCCGCGGCCTGCGTCGCGCTCGCCGGCGCCGGGGGCTCGGGGGTGCGCGCCAGGGAAAGCGTGGCGGTCGAGATGACGAGAACGGCGGAAAGTGTCGCCAGCCTGGTCATGTGTTCCTCCTGCGAGAAGTTGTCGGCGAGGTCCCTGCTTCGCGACCTCTTCCCGTCTAGGCGCTCGGAGGCGATCTGTGACACGCGCGAGGGCGGCATGATGGACACGGCGGTGAGCCGAGTCAGCGCCCGCTGAGCGTTCTGTCGAGGGCGCGTCTGAACGACGAAGGGTTGATTGCCGGATATCGGTACAACTGAGGCTCGATCGCGTCGAACAGCTCGCGCAGCTTCCCCGGCTCGATGATTTCCCGGTCGAGCATGGCCGCGACGTCGCCTCGGTCCTTCTCGTGGTCGCGTTCGATCTTCGAGAGCGCCTGGGAGTACGGGTCGTAGTGATAGAAGGAGACCCGCCCCTCGCGCGCGATGAAGAGGCTCCGATCCGCCCACCCTGGAAGCTCGGGGATGAAATGCGACGGGGCCGCCAGCTCGACGTTTATCTCGAGCTCTTCCTTGAGGGCGGGGACGGCCCGAAGCAGAGCGTCGGACTCCGGCACGATCGTGAGATCGACGTCGATGGTGGATGAGCGCCACCCCAGAAGAACCGCGGTGACCCCTCCCGTGAAATAGACGCGGGTCTCGCCGACATCCAACGCGCCGAGCCGCGCCATCAGCTCGCGGACGCGTGCTTCGTCCGTCAGCCGGCGCATTCGACCGCGCGCTCGAAGCTGACGAGGAGGCGGATCATCGCGTTGTAGCGGGAGTGCGCGTCGTCCGATCCCGTGGACGCGAGGCTCTCGTACAGGCGGTGCTCCACGTCCTGGATTTCGATCGAGGGGACATCGATTCCGGCGCGACGCAGGCGATGGGCGCCGATCAGGACCAGAAGAGCGGCGTCGGTCGTGCGGCCCGCGGCGAGGTCACGAAGCCCCGCCTGAATGACATCGCCACCCGGCAACGCGTCGAACGAGATCATGGCGGCATTCTAGCCGGATTCCCGCCCGGCGGGTCGCACCGTCGAGCGCTTTCCGCGCCGGCATCGTGCATCATGTTTCAGGTGACGTGGGGCTTGCGCAGGATGAAAGCGGTCGCGGTCTTCTCGATGGTTGCCGATGGGCACATGCGCCGGCTGCTTCCGCTGGTGTCCGGGCTGTCCTCGAGAGGTGTGGCCGCTCACGTCTTCACGCATCGCCGGTTCGAGCGCGCGGTGGCCGCGGCCGGCGGCACGTTCGTCGATCTTTTCGGCAAGTACCCGCTGGAAGCGGCGGACGCCGGGTCGTTCCCCATCGCCATGCGATCCGTCAGCTACGCCGGGCACTACATCGAACAGGTTCAGCGCGACGTCGAAGCGCTCGGCGCGTCTCTGATCCTCTCCGACACGTTTGCCATGATCGGGCGCGTGGCGGCGGCCCGCATCGGCGTGCCGCACGTGAACGTCTGCGCCGGGCACAACGTGGACCCCGGCGAGTTCCAGCGGATTCTCGCGACCGATGCGCGCGTCGTGGTCTCCACGCAGTGCCTGCGCGCGGTCGAGCTGCTCCGCGACCGGTACGGTGTTCGCGACGCCTCGCCGTTCTCCTATGTGGCGGGCTTGAGCCCGATTCTCAACGTCTACGGAGAACCGCCGGAGTACCTGACGGCCGGGGAACGTGCCGTGTTCGAGCCGGTGGCCTTTTTCGGGTCTCTGCCCTCGACGGACGAGATCGTTGCGCGGAATCGCGATCAAGGTCCCTGCTACTTCGGGCGCGACGCGACGCTCAGGGTCTACGTTTCCTTCGGAACGGTGGTGTGGCGTTCCTACGCGACCGAGGCGCTGGCGGCGCTCGAGTCCATCTCCGCGGCCATCGCCCGTTATCCGCGAGCCGAGGCGACGATCAGCCTCGGGGGCGCCGAACTGGGCGCCGCTGAGATGCGCGCCCTGACCAGGCCCAATGTGGCCGTCGAGAGTTTCGTGGATCAATGGGCGATTCTCCGGCAAGCGGACCTGTTCATCACGCATCACGGGCTGAATTCGACCCACGAGGCGATTTGTCACGGCGTGCCGATGGTCTCGTACCCGTTTTTCTGGGATCAGCCGTCGCTCGCCGCGAAGTGCCGGGGATTCGGCGTCGCGACCCCGCTGACCGAGAGCCCTCGCGGTGCGGTGTTGGAGGCGCATGTCCATGCGGCGATCGCTGCGGTCCATGATGGGCGAGACTCGATGCGGGCCCGATTGGCAGCGGCCAGGGAGTACGAGCTCAAAGTCATTGCGGGACGCGATGCCGTCCTGAACCGGATTCTCGCGCTTTGCTGACGGTGCGCCACGCCCGGCGCATCGCGACCACGTCATCGAGCTTGAGCCGCGTCTCGTCGCTCTCGCCATCGACCGTCGAATCGCCCGTGACGGCGGCGCCGACGAAGGTGCAGACCCCCGTCCGGTCCCGGAAGAGCGTGCGCAGAACCTGCGAGAACTCGAACCTGCCATCCGGCGTCCGCACGCCGATGATTCCGTAGTACGCGCCCCTGCTGAAGCGCTCCAGGCCGTCGAGAGACTGGAGCCCGGCTGCGCGGGGCTGCGCACCGGAGGGCAGTACGGCTCTCATGATCATGGACCAGGAAGCGTCGGGCCGTGTGGCCACGCTCAATGGAGTCCTGAGATGGCGAAGCCCGGGCCGGTCCAGCACCTCCATGTGTCCTGTCCTCACGGCGCCCACCGCCTCCAGTGCGCCGCGGGTGGCTTCGATGGACAGCGCGTGCTCCTTCAGAACCTTCCCGTCCACCAGGAACCGGGCGCGCAGCCGGGCGTCCTCCGCCGGCTCCGAATGGCGCGGGCCCGTGCCGGACAGCTTGTAGCAGACAAACCCCTCCGGGTCGCCTCTCGCAAGCAACTCGGGGCTGTGACCCGCCAGCTCGATCGAGGGGGTTGCGAGATAAAAGCTCCGCCCGACGTTGCTGTCGCAAATCGCAGGTGGCGCAGCGAATGAAGCGAGGATGTCGAGGTCGTCGGGAAGATCGATGCGGCGCGCGAGAGTCAACCTCTCCCCCTCGCCACGCCGTATGAATGCGATCGTCCGTGCGACGGACTCCCGGAACGGGCGCGCTTCGCCATCGAGATCTCTGAGCGGGACAGCTTCGAACGCGCCGAGCGGTCCGGGCCGCATCGTGCTCAGGTCCGCACACGCCTGCAGAATCGAGATCTCCGCACTGCCCGACGGCGTGACGTCGATCCGGATGACTCCCTGCGGCTCCCAGAGATGCAGGGTCGGAGCCGAATTGGAACCGGCGCGCTGCGCCGGTCGCCGCGTCTCGTCCGACCACACGGCGTCGAAACCGATGTATCCGGCCACGAATGCCCGGGATTGGCAGAACTCCTCCAGGCGCCCCCAGAGGACGTGACCAGGAACCGGCGCATCGGCATAGCGCTGAAGGGAGAGGCTGCGGCCGGCGCCGACGAGAACGAGGGCAGACTCCTGCGTCCCGAACGCCATCACGCGAGGAGCCTCCGGCAGGTCCCGGGCGGCCGCGCACCACCGTGCGGCGACGGTGACCGCGCCGCCATCGCTCGGGCGGACGTCGGCGAGCGGGACAAGCTTCGGTGAAGGCGCCCTCACGGGATCAGAGTCCGGCCAGCAGGAAGCCGAGATGATCCCGGAGATAGCTCTGACCCAGCGCACGGTTCGCCGGGATGGAAGCGACCTCGTCATCCCCGAGGGGAGACGAGAACTGCTCGTTCCGTTCGCGCAGTTTCGTGGCACAGATCGCCACCAGGTGCGCCTCGAGGTCAGTCCACCACGGATCGTCTTGAACGAGCGCCCGCGTCGCGCGGAAACGGGACAGCATGTGGCGGCCCTCGTCCGCGAGAATCGCCCGCGTCAGCCGGAAGATCTCGACGTCGATGTCACCGGCCGGCGGGTGCGATGCGAAGTGGTCGTGGATGCCGAAATGAAGCCCGACCCCTCCGCCCTCCGAGAGGTGGACTGCCGTGCGCCCGACTTCGGTGGCGCGCAGTTCGTGACGCAGGGAAGCGAGGCGGCGAGCGCTCTCCAACTGTCCCATCGACGCGATGCTCCGGGCGAGCTCGCCGCCGGCTCTCGCGTACAGACCGATGAATTGCGTCATGTGCCGCAACTCGTCCACGGCGAATTCCAGGTCACCGAGTATGCGCGCGCTTTCTTCCGGCGGAGTCGCCAATCCAATCTCGGCGGCCTCCAGGCTCGCCGCGCGCAGGATGCTCGCCACAGTTTCGCCCGGGCCGCCGTAGACGCCGCCCCCCGTGTGCTCCTTGAATACCTGGAACCCGATCCACTTCACGTCGCGTTCGGCCGTCCGGAGGGAACTGCCGAAATAACGCCGCCCCACGAGCGCCTCACCGGCCCAGCACGGCGCGGCCGCCTCTATCAGGTCTTGCACCCGTCTCCTCTGGAGACTGGTCTGCCGCCCGGCCACGAGGAGCCCACACACGCGCGTGATCCTATCGCCGCTCTCGGCGAGCGTCCAGAGGATGGGACCGCGGGAGCGGTCACCGGGTGTGCCGCGCCGGGCGCGCTGGCCGACGCTACTTCGCCGCCGCGACCCCGATGGGACAGCTCACCCCGGTTCCGCCGATGCCGCAGTACCCGGCTGGGTTCTTCGCGAGGTACTGCTGGTGATATTCCTCGGCGTAGTAATAGGCGGGGGAGGGGACGATCTCGGTCGTGATCGTCCCGAACCCCGCGGCGTTCAGCTTCTCCTGGTAGGCGGCGCGCGACGACTCGGCGGCGATCTTCTGCGCGTCGTTCTCGGGGTAGATCCCGGATCGGTACTGCGTCCCCGCGTCGTTCCCCTGGCGCATCCCCTGCGTCGGGTCGTGGTTCTCCCAGAAGATCTTCAGCATCTCGGCGTAGGACGTCTTCGCGGGATCGAAGACGACGCGCACCACCTCGGCGTGGCCGGTCCCGCCGCTGCACACCTCTTCATATGAAGGGTTCGGTGTGTAGCCGGCGGCGTAGCCGACCGAGGTGGAGTGGACCCCGGGCGCCTGCCAGAACTTCCGCTCCGCTCCCCAGAAGCACCCCATCGCGAAGACCGCGGTCTCCATTCCGGCGAACGGGGGCTCCATCGGCGCGCCGAGGACGTGGTGCTTCGCGGCCACGGGCATCTTCCGGTCGCGTCCCTTGAGGGCTTCTTCGGGCCGGATCATCGTCGACTTCTTCGAGCTGAAGAGCACGGCGTCACCTCCAGATGTGGGTTGGATGATGGAACGCGGGACGAGGTTTCGCCAGCGGGTGGGGCCATCTTCGTTGCCGAGAGCGCCGGCGATGTGCCAGAGTTCCGACCATCGTCATGAGCGAAATCCATGGCCTCGACTGAGGGAAGCCGCCGGCTGAAGCTGGCCCTGTACGCCATCGGGGCCGTCCTCGCCCTGTCGCTCGCCTTCAACATCGTCCTCTTCCGTTCCAATTCCCGGGAAGAGCCCGCCGCGCCGGCAGGCACGAGCTCGCCCGTCGCATCGAATGACGCTCCAGCGGGCCGCCCGCCGGCACGGACGGCCGAGCGCGGAGGGGTGGAGGTCGCCGCCCCGGCTCCCGCGCGTTCCAACCCCCTGCCATCGTTTTATCGATCCCCGCCCGCCGGGACGTCGCCTGAATCGCTTCCGCCCGTCGCGAGCCGCGCCGTCACATTTACCCCGCCTCCCGCCACGAAAGAGCCCGAACCGCCGGGCGACGCAGAGCCCGCGCTGGGCCCCGCACCCTCCACGCGCCCCGCCGCCCCGCCGACTTTTCCGCCGCCTGCGGGCCAAACACGGGAAAGATCCCGGGCCGCTCCTCCCGAGAAGACGACCCGGGCCCAGGTGACGTCCGCGTCGCCTCACGAACCGGGAGACCAGCCGGAGCCGCCGGCCGGCGATCAGGATCCGGGCCAGGATCGCACCCCCCCTTCCGTTGAGTCCCTTCGTTTCACCCCGGCGCGGGTAAACGACGGCAGCGCGTCGAGGCTGGTGGTCCAGGCGAGCGACGATCTCTCGGGGGTCCGCTCCGTCAAGGGAGTGATCAGCAATCCGAGCGGGACGGCGACGGTGGTGTTCGAGGCGCAGGGGGACGGCAGCGCGGACGGCGTCTTCTCCGCGAGGGTCTCCATCCCGCCGAAGGCCGAGACGGGATTGTGGTACGTCGCGAGCCTCGTCGTGCTCGATCAGGCGAGCAACAGGCTCGACGCCAGGTACACGCCGGCGACCGTCCCGGCTGGGGGGAAGCTCGAGGTCCTCTCGGCGGACTCCGACTCGACGCCGCCCGAGGTGCTGAGCTTCTGGATGGAGAAGGCGACCGTGAGCGCGGGCGAGAGCAGCGGGCTCCGGATCGAGGCGCAGGACGATCGTTCCGGGGTCAAGGTCGTCCGGGGGGAGTTCTCGAGCCCGTCGAAGACCGCGGTGATCCCCTTCCTGTGCCGGCCGGGGACCGAACCGGGCTTCTGGGAGGAGAGGATCTCCGTTCCGGCCACCGCGGAGTGCGGGCGCTGGACGCTTCAATCCCTCCGCGTCACCGACGGCGCCGACAACACCGCCACGCTGACCGCGAGCTCGCCGCCGACGGCCGACGCGGGCTTCGACGTCGTCGGCAGCGAGTGCGACGCGGATCCTCCGACGCTCGAGAGGCTGAGCCTCGCGCCGACGATCGTCTCGAACGAGGCCGCGAGCGAGATCCGCGTGACGGCCGACGTCTCGGACCCGGGTGGACGGGCGGTCACGCTCTCCGGGTGGGTCTCGGGGCCGGCCTCGCCCAACGGCCAGGTGCCGAAGATCTACTTCACCTGCGCGAGGTCCTCGAGGGATCCCGGAGCGCCGTGGATCGGAAAGATCCAGGTGGCCCGCTTCGCGGCGCGCGGGATCTGGCGTGTGGATCTGGTCTGGCTCAAGGACAACTCCCTCTCCACGACGAGCTACACGCCGAAGGACCCGCCGCTCGCGGAGAGTTTCTTCGAGGTGAAGTGAGGTCCCCGCACGGCACCCTCAGCCGGGTGGCGCCGACGAACGTGACGCCCTGGCGCGCTACACGTGCTCCAGGCTCGGGTCGTCGCGGATGTAGGCGAGCGTCTGCCCCAGGTACGGGAGCGGGGCGAGATGGTGCCAGGAACCGAGCAGATGGTAGGCCGGTGAGGTCAGGAGCCGGGTCGCTTCGACGGCTTCGCTCCAGTCCGGCAGGCGGATCGCGTCCGCTGTGCTTCGATCGGGGAGCCGGCCGAAGTCCCACTTCGAAGTCTTCGGCATCGACGTGAGCGCGGCGAAGAGCGACCCGAACCGGAAGACCTTCAGCCAGGTCGTGCAGACGACCGTGACGCCCGATTGTGG
>JACPZX010000063.1:0-27500 GCA_016195325.1 Acidobacteriota bacterium | reverse complement strand
TTCCGGTCGCTCAACCTGCCGCGGAGAGCCCTCACCGATGCTCGCCCCACGCACATCACGTTCGATTCTTGTAACCCTGGGAACGCTGTGCGCTCTTCTCTGCGCGCCGATGAGACCGGGGATCGCGCAGGAAGCTGCTCCGCCGAGCATCGAACAGGCGCGAGCGCTCCGCGATGCCGGGAAGCTCGCGGACGCGGCGGCGGCGTTCGAGCAGTTGATCGTGGCCCAACCCGAAGTCTGGGAGATGCGCTACGAGGTCGCCCAAATCCACATGGCTCTCAAGGAACTCGACGCCGCGGAGACACAATTGCAGGCGGCGCTCCTGATATCACCCGGCCAGGCTGCGGCCTGGGCGCGGCTTGGTCAGGTCTACCTGCTCAAGGCCGACCCGGAGGACGCGGAACGAGCGCTCGTCCGAGCGAGGGATCTGGATCCGCTCGACAGCGGGGTGCACTACAACCTGGGCAAACTTTACGAACTGGCCGCCCGCGATGCCGATGCCCTCAGGGAGTACACCGCCTTCCTCGCGCAAGCGGGAGACGATCCCCGTGCCGGGGGAATCCGCCGGCGTCTCGTTCGCTACTACGAGAACAAGAATCAGGCGGATAAGGTGCTCGAGCAGTATCGCGCCCTGTGCCTTCTGGAGCCGGCGAATCTGCAGGCCCGACAGGGTCTCGCCGACGCTCTCTACAAGCAGTCTGCGTACGACGACGCGTTCGCGGAATACCAGAAGGCTCTCTCGCTCGACCCGAACAACGCGGCGGTGCAGTTGAACATCGGTTTCATCTACAAGATGAAAGGCAATCTGGAGGAAGCCGAACGGACCGTACGGATCGCCGATTCACTCAACCCGGGAGCGGCGAGGACCCTGTATCTACTCGGCTCGATCCAGTTCGAAAGAGGCGATTTCCCGGGAGCGGCCGCGTCGTTCGAGAAGACGATTGCCCTCGAGCCCGAGCATCCTCAGGCGCACTATCATCTTTCTCGCGCGCTGGCGCGCCTCGGCCGTCAGGAGGATGCGCGCCGCGAGCTTCAACTGCACCAGGAGATTATGAAGAAAGCCGAGGAGAAGAGTTCGTCCACCACGATGGAGCGGCCGTGACGGTGGGCCGGCGCGCCGGCCTCGCCTCCATCGCGTGCATGCTCTCCGCCGCGCTGACTTCGGGAGCCGACGACGTCAAGGCTCCGTTCTTCGTGGAGCCAGGACCCGAGAGTGGCCTCACGGCCGTGACGTTCGCGGCGAAGGCGCCATGGACGTACGTCATCGACAACATCGGGACCGGAGTCGCCCTCTTCGACTACGATCTCGACGGCGACCTCGACATCTTCCAGGTGCAGGCGTCTCAGCTCGGAGGAATCCCTGGGCCTGTCCCCCCCACGGATCATCTCTACCGCAACGACGGGAAGGGAAGATTCACCGACGTCACGGTGGCCGCGGGCCTCGGAGATTCGGCCTGGGGACAGGGAGTCATCGCGGGCGACTACGACAACGACGGAGACCCCGATCTCTTCGTCGCGTCGATCGGCGCGAGCCGGCTTTATAGAAACGAAGGGAATGGAACGTTTCGAGAGGTGGCGGCGATCGCCGGAGTGGGCGCGCCGGGTTGGAGCACGAGCGCCGCGTTCTTCGACTACGACCGGGACGGACTTCTCGACCTCTACGTTGCCAGATACATCGATTTCGACCCCGGGAAGATCCCCCCGAGAGGGGACCCGAACCATCCCTGCACCTTTCGCGGCATCGCGGTCGTCTGCGGCCCCATGTCATTGCCCGCGGAGGCCGATTTTCTCTTCCGGAACAACGGTGACGGAACGTTCACCGACGCGACGAAGCAATCCGGTGTCGGCGACGTCAAGCCCTCCTACGGCCTGGGCGTCATCACGGGCGACGTGGACAACGACGGGGACGTGGACATCTTCGTCGCCAACGACTCGGAGCCGAACTACCTGTTCATGAACGACGGAAAGGGTCATTTCACCGACTCCGCGCTCTTCTCCGGGGTTGCCTACGGCGGGGACGGGAGAGCGCAGGCGAACATGGGAGTGACGCTCGGGGATCCCGACGGCGACGGCGATTTGGACCTCTACGTCACCCATTTTTCCCACGACTACGCCACGCTCTACATCAACGACGGAACGGGCAATTTCGACGATGCCACGCTCCGGTCCGGACTCCTCGAGCCGACGATTCTCACCCTCAACTGGGGGACCGATTTCAGCGACCTCGACAACGACGGCGACGAGGATCTGGTCATCTCGAACGGCCACGTGTATCCGGAAGCGGACGACGCGCACATCGGCTCGGCGTTTCTCCAGCGCTGCCAGGTTTTCCTCAACGACGGCTCGGCGCACTTCACCGAACTCACTGATCGGGCCGGACCCGCCATGGCGCATAAGGCGGCCCACCGGGGGATGGCGTTCGGCGACGTCGACGACGACGGCGACATCGACGTCATCGTGACGAGAATGTACGAGCCGCTCGGTTTCTATCGGAACGACCTGCCGCCTGGCAATCACTGGCTCGGGGTCCGGCTGATGGGCACGCGAAGCAACCGGGACGCCATCGGGGCGCGTGTGGTGCTGGTCGCCGGTGGACGGCGCCGCCTGAAGGAGCGGGTCGGGGGCGGATCATTCGAGAGTTCCAACGATTCAAGGCTTCACTTCGGCCTCGGTGGCACGGACCGCTTCGATTCGCTCGAAATCCGATGGCCGTCCGGTCAGACGCAAACTCTCCCCGGCGGAAAAGTCGACCGCGTTCTCACGATCGTCGAGCCAGCCTCCGGCGCCTCCGATCGCTAAACCCTTGACCGACAATCGAGAAGGCTTGATTCGCCCGGAACCCGGGTGCTAATCTCGGGCGCACTCAGAAAGCTCGTAAGTGGGCTTGTCAGGTGGCCCACTTTTTTGTTTTTTGGCGGGGAAGCGTGTGCATGACACATCGACGGCGTCCATCGAGGGGAAAGTGCGGGCCCTCGCGACCCCCGCGCTTCTCGATGACGGAATCGAACTTGTTGGCGTGGAATTCCGCCGGGAGCCGGCGGGGTGGGTGTTGAGGATGTTCATCGACAAGCCGGAGGGAGTCGGCCTGGACCATTGCCGTCGCGTCAGCGAGGTGGTCGGCACCATGATCGAGGTCGAGGACGCCGTTCCGCACGCCTACACGCTCGAGGTCTCCTCGCCCGGCCTGACTCGCAGCCTGCAGTCGGACTCCGATTTCTCGCGGGCGATCGGGAGGACCGTCAAGGTCGTCACCCGCAGGCCGGTGGGCGGCAGGCAGGACATCGTCGGCCGGCTCGTCGAGATGCGGGACGACGTGCTCCGAATCGATGTCGGCGGGTCGACCCTGGAAGTGGGTCGCGAGCTCGTCGCGAGAGCCCGACTCGAACTCGACTGGCCGGGAACTCAGAAGAAGGCCGGCGCGGGAGCACCCCGCCGCCGAAATCCGAGAAAATAACCGCAGGGTACTGGAGACCATGGCAACCGATCTTTTCCAGGCGATCGAACAGATTGGCCGGGAAAAAGGCATCGATGTCGAGACGATCATCTCCGCGGTCCAGGACGCGGTCGTCGCGGCGTCGAAGAAGCACTTCCACACGCGGGAGGAGCTCGTCTCGGAGTTCGATCGGGCGCGCGGAACGTGGGACGTGTACGCCGTCAAGAAGGTCGTCGAGCAGGTCATCGACTCGGATCTCGAGATCTCGATCGAGGACGCGCGGCGCGTGGAGCCCGCGGCCGACGTGGAGCAGATCGTCAGGCTGTTGAAGCCGAAAGTCGATCTCGGTCGCATCGCGGCCCAGGCGGCGAAGCAGGTCATCTACCAGAAGGTCCGCGAGGCGGAGCGCGATAACGTCTTCCGCGAGTACAGCGATCGCGCGGGAGAGCTCGTCAACGGCGTGGTGAAGCGGTTCGAGAGAGGCGACATCGTCCTCGACCTCGGCCGCACCGAGGCGCTTCTCCCCAGGCGAGAGCAGTCCCGTGCGGAGCACTACAATCTCGACGACCGCGTCCGCGCCGTCATCGTCAACGTCGACAAAGCCGCGAAGGGCCCGCAGGTCATCGTCAGCCGGACGGACTCGCGGCTGCTGGTCAAGCTCTTCGAGATGGAAGTTCCGGAGATCTACGACGGCACCGTCGTCATCGAGAGCATCGCGCGCGACCCCGGAGATCGGGCCAAGGTCGCCGTTCGTTCCAAGGAGAAGGACATCGATCCGGTCGGCGCGTGCGTCGGCATCAAGGGTTCGAGGGTCCAGGCCATCATCCGGGAGCTGCGCGGCGAGAAGATCGACATCGTGCAATGGGCCGACGATCCCTCGGTGTTCGTCGGCAACGCGCTCAATCCCGCCAAGGTCGGCCGCGTCCTGACTCTGGACGACGAGAGCCGGACGCTCGAGGTGACCGTGGAGGAAGGCCAGCTCTCGCAGGCGATCGGCAAGAAGGGCCAGAACGTGCGCCTCGCCTCGCAGCTCATCGGATGGAAGATCGAGATTAAGAGCGAAGCCGAGAAGAAGCGGCAGATCGAAGACGAGATGGGCCGCGTCGCCCGCGCCTCCCAGGAGATCCGCGAGCTGCCGGGAGTGGGCGAAAAGATCACGTCGCGCATCCTCGAGCGGGGCTACCGATCTCTCGAGGAGCTGGTCGCGGCGCCTCTCGAAGAGCTCTGCGGCGTTCCCGGCATCGGCGAGAAGACGGCCATCAAGATTCAGGAGTCGGCGAAAGCGGCGATCGAGGCGCGGCAGGTGCCCGAGCCGGTCGCCGCGGACGAGGCCACCGAAGACAGCGCGGCGACGGCGGATTCACCGCCGTCCCAGGACGGCGAATCCGGTGATCATGAAGAACCCGCAGCCGGTGACGTGATCGCGGAAGCTCAGACCACAACCGAGGAGTGATGGGCAAGATCAAGGTCCACGAAATCGCGAAGAGATTCGGGCTGGACAACAAGGACGTCCTGCTGAAGCTGAAATCCGCAGGCATCCAGGCCGCGACACCCCTGAGCGCGGTCGACGACACGTGCCTCGAGCTCTTCAAGAAGGATGCGGCGCTTCGCACATCCGTGCACGTGAAGCCGTCAGCCCGCTCGGCCGCCGGCACGCCGAAGCCGCCCCGCGCGTCGAAGCCGAAGAGCGCCGCGAAGCCCGTGACGCCCGCTGCCGAGGAGAAGCCGCAGGAAAAAGAGAAGAAGGGGCCGAGGAAGGGACCGCGTCCCGCTCCCGCCCTCACGCAACCCGAGGCGGCGCCTCCAGCCGTTCACGCGGACGCGGCCGCCGCGCCGCCCGGGGGGCAGGCAGCCCCCACCGCCGCGGCCCAGCCGGCCGCTGTCGCGACAGCGACCGGCGTACAGGTCCCCGCCGCCAGAGCGGCAGCCACGGCCCCCGCGACCATGACGCCCGCCACGCCATCCGTCTCACCGAAGACTGTGCCCGCGGCGCCCGTCACACTCCCGAGTTCCCTCGCGGCGGCGACCGGCGCTCCCGCAGCACCCGCGAAGCCGCCCTACATGCAGCCGACCGCCGCGCCCGCGCCAAGCCGTGACGGCGCGTCGAAGGGTCCGGCGCCGCAGAGCGCTGCGGCTCCCCGCCCGAGCCCGGCCCCTCTACCGAAGATCGAACCGCCGCGCCCCCCCATGAAGGGCGCCGGGGGTTCGCGTCCGGGGTACTACCCGCAATCGCGATACTCGCGGCCCGGGGGCGCGTCGGGAAGGTCCTCGGCGTCTCCCAGACCCGCACCGGCTCCCAAGCCCCTGCCTCCCCCGCCGCCGGCGATTCCGCTGATCCTCAGGCCCTTGACCGTCTCCGAAGGGACGATGGTGCGCGACCTCGCCGAGAAGATGGAGGTCAAGGCAGGCGACGTCCTCAAGCGGCTGATGGCTCGTGGCGTCATGGCGACGATCAACATGTCGTTGAGCCCCGAGACGGCATCCGAGGTGGCGAAGGAGTTCGGGTTCGAGCTGAAGACCGTATCGTTCGAGGACCACGCGTCCCTCGAGGAGCTCCAGCTCGAAAAGGGCGGAGTTCAGACGCCCCGCTCCCCCGTCGTCACCATCATGGGACACGTCGATCACGGGAAGACGACGCTTCTGGATGCGATCCGCGAGACGAACGTCGTCGCGACCGAGCACGGCGGGATCACGCAGCACATTGGAGCCTACACGGTCCACGTCAAGAATCGCGGCATCACGTTCCTCGATACGCCCGGCCACGAAGCGTTCACGCTCATGCGGGCGCGAGGGGCCCAGGTCACCGACATCGTCGTGCTGGTCGTCGCAGCCGACGACGGCGTGATGCCCCAGACGGTCGAGGCGATCAACCATGCGCGGGCGGCCGGCGTGCCGATCATCGTGGCGATCAACAAGATGGACAAGCCCGACGCCAAGCCCGACCGCGTCCGCAAGGAACTTTCCGAGCACAGCCTCCTCGTCGAGGACTGGGGAGGCGACACCGTCTCGGTCCCCATCTCGGCGAAGCAGAAGACCGGGCTGTCCGACCTTCTGGACATGATCCTCCTGGTCGCCGACCTCAAGGATTACAAGGGCGACGCCACGATTCCCGCCGCCGGCACCGTGCTCGAGTCGCGGCTCGACAGGAGCCGCGGCCCCGTCGCGACGGTTCTCGTGCAGCAGGGAACCCTCCGCGTCGGCGATCCATTCATCGCCGGAACGGTCAACGGAAAAGTGCGCGCGCTCTTCGACGACCTCGGCCGGCGCCTGCTGGCGGCCGGCCCTTCCACCCCGGCGACCGTCCTGGGACTCGAGGGTGTCCCCTCCCCGGGCGATCGTTTCAAGGTCATCACCGAGGAGTGGAAGGCGCGGCAGATCGGCGCGTACCGGCAGCAGAAGCAGCGTGAGGATCAGCTCCAGAAATCGAGTCGCCTCACCCTCGATCACCTCTACCAGAAGATTCAGGAGGGGGTGGTCAAGGAGCTCAACCTGGTCGTCAAGGCCGACGTGCAGGGCTCGCTCGAGGCGATCAGCAACACGCTCGAGCGGCTCTCGAACCCCAAGGTGAAGCTGCGGTTCATCCACACCGCGGCCGGAGCCATCTCCGAATCCGACGTCCTCCTGGCGTCGTCCTCGAACGCCATCGTCGTCGGCTTCAACGTGCGCCCCGATCCGGGCGCTCGCGCGCTGGCCGACACCGAGGGAGTCGACCTCCGGCTTCACACAGTCATCTACGAGATCGCCGACGAGATCAAGCGCGCGATGGAAGGGATGCTCGAGCCGACCTTTCAGGAGGTTCAGCTCGGCCGCGCCGAGGTGCGCAACACCTTCAAGGTGCCCAAGGTCGGCATCATCGCGGGATCGTTCGTCCTCGACGGCCGCATCGTGCGGAACGCGGACGCCCGGATCCTGCGGGACAACGTCGTCGTCTACCAGGGGAAGATTTCCTCCCTTCGTCGTTTCAAGGAGGACGTCGGCGAGGTCAAGAGCGGGTACGAGTGCGGCATGGCGATCAGCAACTTCAGCGACGTGAAGGTCGGCGACATCATCGAGGCGTACAAGGTCGAGAAAGTGGCGCCCAAGGAGCTCGTGACCTGACGGCCGGAATGGCGAGCCCGCCGTGACCGTCGGGGTCTGCACCATCGAGCTCTTCATCCCGGCCGCCCGATCCCTCAAAGACAAGCGCCAGGTGGTGAAAAGCGTCGTCGCGCGACTCCGCAACCGGCACAACGTCTCGATCGCGGAGGTCGGGCACCAGGATCTCTGGCAGCGGGCGGCGATCGCAATCGCGGCGGTGGCGTCCTCGCAGAAGCCCCTCGACGCGACCTTCCAGACGATCTTGAACGAGATCGAGGCGTCGCTGCCGGGCCACATCGTCAGCCACGACATTCAGTTCCTCTGAACCGGCCTCACGGCCGCCCACGAGTCATCGATGCCGACCATTCGCGTCCAGAAAGTCGCCGATCTCATCCGCGACGAGATCGCGCGGTGGATCACCGCGAGCGCGGACATCCACGGCGCGCTCCTGACCGTGACGTTCGTCTCGCTGACACCGGACATGCGCGTGGCGCGCGTGCACGTCTCGATCTACCCGGAGGGCGCTCCGCGCGCCGAGATACTCGACGGGCTCGCGCGCGCCGCGGGCCGGATGAGGCGGGAGGTCGGCCGGGCGGTCAGGCTCAGGCGCGTCCCCGAGCTCGAGTTCCAGCTGGATACGACGGCGGAGAAAGTCGAAAGGATTGAGCGATTGATCCGCGAGGGGCGAACGCCCGACGGCGGCTCCGGACCTCCCGGCGAACGGGAAGACGAGAAGTAGATGGACGGCGTCCTCGTCATCGACAAGCCGGCCGGGCCCACGTCCCACGACGTCGTCGCGGCGATCCGACCTTTCGTGCATCCGGCGCGCGTCGGACACACCGGGACGCTCGACCCCGCGGCCACCGGGGCGCTGGCGCTGTGCCTCGGCGCGGCGACGCGGCTCGCCCGGTTCCTCGCCGGTGCGGTGAAGTGCTATTCGGGCGAGATCGCCCTCGGAGAGACGACCGACACGTACGATGGCGCGGGGCGCGTCCTGGATCGCGTTTCCATCGACGGAATCACGTTGGAGATGGTCGCGGCGGCCGCGGCGTCGTTCGTGGGCTCGTTCAAGCAGGCGCCGCCGCCGTGGAGCGCGAAGAAAGTGGCCGGGAAGCGCGCCTACCACCTCGCGCGCCTGGGAGAGCCCGCCGCGCTGGCTCCGTGCGACGTGCGCATCGATCGCTTCGACATCCTGGGGCTGCACGGGGGGCGCGCATCCTTCGCCGTCGTCTGCTCGGGCGGAACGTACGTCCGGTCCCTCGCTCACGACGTCGGCGGGCGGCTCGGCTGCGGCGCGCACCTGGCGGCGCTGCGCCGCTCCGCGACCGGCGCGTTCGACGTCGGCAACGCCCTCAGCCTCGAGGCCGCGGTGCAGGCCGGAATCGCCGGTCGTCTCCTGGAGCACGTCCTCCCGCTCGACTCGCTGGATCTCGGCATCGAAACGGCCCGGCTCACCGAGCGAGGCGCGCACCTCGCGTCGGCAGGGCGCCTCGTCGAGGCCTCGGACCTGGCGGGAGCGCCCGACCTCGTCCCCGGGAGATTCCTGCGTCTCCTCGCGGCCGATGGATCCCTTCTGGGGGTCGCCGAGGTGCCCGGGGTCGGGCGCCCCGCCCTCCAGCCGCGGATCATCCTCGTGCGGGACGCGATCTGATCCCGTCGGCCGTGGGCTTTACAAGCGGGGGCGGCTCCGATAAGATGCCCGGTCATCTCCCGACGTCATCCGGTGCCCCGACGGGTCGCCCTGGAAGGAGGAACTGAGCTTGGCGCTTTCGAAAGAGCGAAAAACCGTCATCATCTCAGAGCACCGCGCCCACGAGACGGACACCGGCTCCCCCGAGGTACAGATCGCCCTGCTCAGCAGGCGCATCGAGGATCTCACGGAGCACTTCAAAGGGCACAACAAGGATCACCATTCGAGACGTGGCCTGCTCAAGCTCGTCGGCAAGCGGCGCCGCCTGCTCGATTACCTGAAGGACAACGACACGGGACGCTACCAGACGGTGATCGAGCGTCTCGGCATTCGCAAGTAGGAACTCCGGACCGTTCCGTCGCGCCGGAGGGAAGTCGAAACTAAGGGTTATATTTATCAGCACTCGTCCCCCCCTTATCGAATCGAATCACCCGCCCTTAGCTCCGCTCCCCTCCTGCGTCACGGAAGTCGCAGGGAACGGTGTGTGAAGCACCCCGCGACGTCCGAAGGCCCGGGCATCAGAGACTGAGACAAGCCGACGACTGGAGGAATCAGTGAGAATTACGAGAACCATCAACGTGGGTGGTCGCGAACTGACCATCGAGTGCGGGCATCTGGCCAAGCAGGCGGACGGAGCGGTGACGGTACGCTACGGCGACACCGTCGTGCTGGTCACGGCGTGCGCCGACAGGAAGCCCAAGGAGAACATCGATTTCGTTCCGCTCACGGTCGACTACCGTGAGAACACGTACGCGGCAGGGAAGATTCCCGGCGGATTCTTCAAGCGAGAGGGGCGCCCGAACGAGAAGGAGACCCTGACGTCCCGACTCATCGACCGCCCCCTGCGTCCGCTCTTCCCCCACGCATGGGACTGCGAGACCCAGGTCGTCGCTCTCGTCCTCTCGTACGACCAGCAGAACGACCCCGACGTCCTCGCCGTCACCGGCGGGTCCGCCGCGCTCTTCCTCTCGGATATCCCGTTCACGACACCCATCGCCGCCGTGCGCGTGGGCCTCATCAACGGCGAGTTCGTGCTGAACCCGTCGGATCAGGAGCCCGGACCGAGCCGTCTCGACCTGGCGATCGCGGGTACGAAGACCGACGTCGTCATGGTTGAAGCCGGCGCGAGCGAAGTCTCGGAGGAAGAGATCGTCCGGGCGATCGCGTTCGGACATCGCGAGATCGTCAAGATCGTCGAGCTCCAGGAGGACATGGCGCGCGCGCTCGGCAAGACCAAGCGCCCGGTGCGATCGAAAGAGTTCCCGGCCGATCTCTACGCCAAGATCGAGGCGAGCATCTCCGGACCGCTCCTCGAGGCCCTGTCGATCCGCGGCAAGATCGAGAGTTACAAGGCGATGGGGAGAGTCCTTCAGATCCTCCAGGAGGGAATCCCGCCCGAGGACGCCGCCCAGCGCTCGCTCGCGAAGCGCATCTACGAGGACGTTCTCCAGAAAATCTGCCGGCGGGAGATCCTCGCGCGCCGGCGCCGCGTCGACGGGAGAGGGTTCGCGGAGATTCGCTCGATCTCCTCGGAGATCGGCATTCTTCCCCGCACGCATGGTTCCGCGATCTTCACGCGCGGCGAGACCCAGGCGCTCGTCACCGTCACGCTGGGAACGTCGGCGGACGCACAGAGAATCGACTTCCTCGAGGGGGAGTCGAAACGGCGGTTCATGCTCCACTACAACTTCCCGCCCTTCTCCGTGGGCGAGGTCAAGTTCCTGCGGGGCCCGGGCCGGCGTGAAATCGGCCACGGCGCGCTCGCCGAGCGCGCGCTCAAGGCGATGATTCCCGACGCCGACGGCTTCCCGTACACGATCCGACTGGTCTCCGACATCCTCGAATCGAACGGCTCGTCCTCCATGGCCTCCATCTGCGGCGGCGCGCTGGCGCTGATGGACGCGGGCGTTCCGCTCCGCGCCCCCATCGCGGGGATCGCGATGGGCCTCTTCAAGGAAGGGGACGACTACGCGATTCTCTCCGACATCGCGGGGGTCGAGGACCACTACGGCGACATGGACTTCAAGGTCGCCGGCACGCGCAACGGCATCACCGCCGTCCAGATGGACATCAAGATCGGCGGCATCTCCATCGCGATCATGGAGAAGGCACTGGCTCAGGCGCGCGAGGGGAGATTCTTCATCCTCGACCGCATGGCCGACACGATCGGCATCGCGAGAGATCACATCTCCACGTTCGCGCCCCGCATGCTGACGATGAGAATACCGAAGGACAAGATCCGCGAGGTCATCGGACCGGGCGGGAAGATGATCCGCTCCATCGTGGACCGGACCGGAGCCAAGATCGAGATCGACGACGACGGAAAGGTCGAGATCGCCTCGATCGACGAGGCGTCGGCCCGGCTGGCGATGGAGATCATCTCCGAGCTGACGGCCGAGGCCGAGGTCGGCAAGACCTACACGGGAAAGGTGAAGCGCATCGTCACCTTCGGCGCGTTCGTCGAGATCATGCCCGGCCTGGAGGGGCTTCTCCACGTTTCCGAAATCGCTCCGTACCACGTCCGTGAGGTCACCGACGAGTTGTCGGAAGGCCAGGAGATCACGGTCAAGGTGATCGACATCGACGGCCAGAACAAGATCCGTCTCAGCCGCCGCGCCCTTCTCTCCGACGAGGAAGTGGCCGCCGCGAGAGCGAGCCACCCGCAGCAGGCCCACGCCGGCGGCTCCTCGCGCGGAGACGGCGGTGAGGGGGGCCACGGAGGCCCCCGCGGCGGAGATCACGGGCGAGGCGGAGATCGCGGCGGACCCCGGCGACGCCGGAACTGACCCGGGACTGAATCGGAGGGACGATGGCTCGGCGGCTGGGTGAACTGCTGGTCGCCAAGGGGAAGCTGACCACCGACCAGCTCCAGAAGGCGCTCCAGGCGCAGATGATCTGGGGCGGACATCTCGGCACCAACCTCATCGAGCTCGGCTACCTCAGCGAGGACGAGCTCGGTGAGGTTCTCGCCGAGGCGCACTCGGTGAGATACGCTCCCTACGACATGCTGCAGGAGATCCCTGCCGCCGTCCTCAGCTCCATCCCGCGAGGCCTCGTCGAGAAGTACAAGATCATCCCCTTCCGGTTCGACGGCAAGAAGCTCCACCTGGTCATGCTCACGCCGCAGGATCTGATGGCCCTCGACGAGGTCGCCTTCGCCACCGGGTTCCAGCTCGTTCCGTACGTCACGCCCGAAATCCGCCTCTTCCAGGTGCTCGAGAAGTACTACAGCATCCCCCGCGCGAAGCGATACATCACGCTCAGCCGGGAGCTCTCGCTCCGGGGTCTCGACAGTGCCTCCACGAAGAGAGCCCAGATGCTCAGGCCGCGCGCGGACGCCCCGCGCCCCGCGCCCGACATCCTCTCCGCCCCGCCGCGGGCGTCGGCGCCGGCCTCACCTGACATCGCTCCCGAACCGTCCGACCTTCCGGCCGACGACGGGATGACGGCCTACGCGACGACGGCGGCCACCGAATGGAGCCCTCCCGCCGCCGGCGGCGCCCGCGCCGCGGATGTGTCTCATTCCGAGCTCGTTCCCGAGCCGATCGACGAGGCGGCGTCGCGCGAGGGAAGCATCGATCGCGTCCTTCGGTCGCAAACGCTGGAGGAGGTCTGCTCCTCGCTGATCGAGGTGGCCGCGGAGACGTTTCGACGGTGCGTCGTCTTCGCGCGCATGGGCGAGGCCCTGGTGCCCGTCGCCGGCCTGTCCGCCTCGTATCCAGTCTGGTCCGTCGAGGGACTGGTCCTGCCCTTCACCCTCTCGGCGCTCGAGGCGCTCTTCGCCGGAGGGAGGAGCTACTACCTTGGGCCGCCGCCGGGCGGGGCTCACGAGAACGAGTTCTACACACGGATGGGTGAGGGAATCCCTCCCAACGCATTTCTCTCCCCGGTCCGGCTGAGCGATCGCATCGCGCTCGTGTTCTACGGCGATCACATATCCGACGAGATCCGGCCGAGCGAGGTGGAGGGACTTCTGGCCGTGCTCGAACAGGCGGGGCTGGCGCTCGATCTTCTGGGACTGAGGCGCAAGGACTCCCCCGCATGAGCGATCCGGCCGGCTTCGACCGGCCGGGGCGATTGTCATCGGAATCGCGCGCCCGGCTTCTGGCGCTCGCCCGCACCACCCTCGACCGGTATCTCGGTGATGGATCACTCCCGGGCCCTCGTGCCGAGTGCTTCCCGGATCCTCGCGTCGCCGGCCTCTTCGTTTCACTGCACGCGGGCGACCGTCTGCGCGGGTGCGTGGGCATCATGGGCGCGGGCGCATCCCTCGACGACTTGGTGGCCGAATGCGCCGCGGCCGCGGCGAGGGACTCTCGTTTCGCGCCGGTGAGGCTCGATGA
Source organism: Acidobacteriota bacterium (assembly GCA_016195325.1). Lineage (NCBI taxonomy): Bacteria > Pseudomonadati > Acidobacteriota > Acidobacteriota bacterium. Next base: position 13,957 of record JACPZX010000063.1, on the reverse strand, counting down.
GCTCGAGCGGATCTCGATCGAGATCTCGATTCTGGGGACGGCGCGCCCCGTGAGCTCGCCGTCCGAGATCACGGCCGGCGAGGACGGGCTCATCGTCACGATGGGGGGCCAGCGGGGCGTGCTCCTGCCCCAGGTGGCTCGGGAGCGCGGCTGGGACGCGACGCGGTTCATCGAGGAGGCCTGCTCCAAGGCAGGCCTCCGTCGCGACGCCTGGCGGGCGGGAGCGTGCGTGGAGGCGTTCCCCGCCGAGGTCTTCGGCGAGCGCGCCCCCCTCCGCCCGGTCGGGGCTACCTGAGCTCGACCTTGTCGCCGACGCTCATCTCGCGGACCGCAACGAGCACCTTGGCCGTTGCGGTCTTGTCCTCGATGCCGAGGACCACGAGCTGGCCAAGGACGATCTGACTGAACTGAGGCTGGGCGCCCGTCTCCTTCATTTTCTCGGCCCTCGCCTGCTGTCCGTCGATGTACATCTCCGGCGCGTAGAAGTTGACGGCGCCACCCCACTCACGGAACACCGTGAACAGGTCGCCGGACTGCACCCCGTTGTCCGAGCCGAGGTTGATGTTGACGATGTCCCCCTGGCCGAAGCTCGCCTTGTCGTCGGCGACGTGGATGATGTAGCCGTCGTTCTCCCCCTTGATCTCGACGCCGTACTGCTGGAAGGCGACGGGCGAAGAGAGCGGGACGGGCACCTCCTGGAACGGCACCAGGGAGTCGCCCACGCCGACGGCGTCGCAGGCGTTGACGATTTCGGCCGTCGCGGCGTCCGTCTGGACGGCGATGATCCGGACGCGGCCGATCGATCTCACAGCCGTGCCGAGTCGCTCATCGGGATGCATGGGATGGTAGACCTCGTGCTCGTTCCGAACGACGCTGAATATCTGCCCGGGCTGAATCCCAGCCTGTGAGCCCTGGCTCAGGAAGATGATGTCGCCGTTCGAGAGAACCGTCTTGGCCCCCTCCTCCTTTTCCGCGACGAAGAGCGGCGGCTTCTCGAAGGAAGGCAGGATTCGCGTGCTGCAGTAGATCTCGGAGCTGGACGCGAGCGGTGGGAGCGCGGGAGGGGGCGGCATCGCCGGCGCCGCCGGAGCCGCGGGGACCTCGGGCGGCGGCTCCTCGAACTCCTCCTGCGCGGCCGCAGCCGCAGGCGCGGGCGTCTCCGCCGTCGCGACGGGCGCGGGCTGCGCCGGAGCCTCACCGATCACGGTGGGCGCCCCCGGCAGGAGCAGCGGATCACCCGGGTAGATCCAGTGCGAATCGGTGATGTACTGGTTCACGTCCCAGAGCTGGGGCCAGAGCCACGCGTTCGTGAGGTACTTCGCCGATAGATCCCACAGCGTGTCGTGCGGCTCGATGATGTGAACCTGGGAGCCGGCCGGGAAGCTCTCGGGATCCGGCGGAACGTACGGGGTCCAGTGGTTTCCCACCATCTTTCCCGCCTTGGGTGGACGCGTCGAACCAGTGTCTCGCGCCTTCGCTGTCGCGGCCTGTTCGGCCGTCGGCTTCGCCGGCTGCGGGGGCGTCATCTCTTCGGCGGCGGCCTTCTTTTCAGGCTCTTCCGCTCTCGCCGGTGAAAATGAAACAGTCAGGCAAAGAGCGAACAACACGGCCACGATGATCGCCCAGTGACGGGGACGGAACCTCTGCATGGCGGCATCCTCCACCTCCCCAGCGGGAGGGCGGATTCAGGGTAACCAAATCGTCAGATCTGTCAAGCGGTTACGCCTCGAGAGGGCTGGTTGCGGGGCCGGCCACCTACTCAGGCTGGGCGAATATATGGACCTGTCCCGACACGTTCAACCGTGTTCAGTGGCGGAGCAAAGAGGCTTGCCGGCGGGCCTCCGCGGCGCGAGGGCTCGCCGGGAACGCTTCGGTGACCGTGTCGAAGTCCTCGAGGGCTCCGTGGCGATCGCCGAGGCCGAGACGGGCGGACGCTCTTTCGAGGAACGCTTCGGGGAGGAGGGGCGAGAACGGAAAATCGGAGATGAGGCGGGTGAGCACGTCGATCGCCTCCCGGGGTTTGCCGGAACTGATGTAGCTCCGCGCGGCGCGGAGCAGGCCATCCGCCCCCGAGGCCGCCGGCGCGGCGCTCTCCGGCCGCCGGACATCCTCATCCGAGATAGGCGTCGACGGCCCCGCGAATCCCTCGGGTGCGATCGCCGCCGGCACGACTCCCCCGTCCGCGCCGGCACGGTTGTCGGTGGCCCCGGTGCTCCGCGCCGGCGGCGCCGCTCCGGAGGAGGCCTCGAGGGCCTCCTGCGCCCGGACGCGCGCCTCGGCGAGGCTGCGGCGAAGCTCGAAGTTCTCGCGCTGAACCCTCTCCTTCTCGGCGACGGCGGCCCTGTAGTTCGCGGTGGAGACGCAGGCCGCGGACGGAACGAGAATCAGGAGCACGGAGGCCCGGAGGAGCCACGGGAAGGGGTGAGAATGGCGATCGCGCATCGCGCCCGCGAGGTTAGGAAGCCACCGGCGTCTTGTCAACCGCGGGAGTACATCGAGAGCGAGGTGCCGCCGTACTTCAGGGTGCGGCCCAGGAGCAGTCCGGCCTCCCGTTCCGGAAGCGGTCGCGTCGAGTCGTGCTCCGCGACGAGGAGGCCGCTCTCCGCGAGGATCTCATCCGACGCGCAGGCATGGAGCGCAGCCAGGATTTCCCCCGCAGCGTACGGTGGGTCCAGGTAAATGATGTCGAAAGACCGCCCCGATCTCGCAAGCTCGCGCACCGCGAGGTCGAAGGTGAGAGCCATCGAGGTCGCCCGGTCGCTCAGCCCGAGCGCCGCGAGATTCTCCCGAAGCGTCCTCGACGCCACCGCGCCGTTCTCCACGAAGACGCACGTCGACGCGCCCCGGCTGAGCGCCTCGATGCCGATCGCCCCTGTCCCCGCGTACGCGTCGAGGAATCCGGCGCCGCGGATCCGGGAGGCCAGCACGTTGAATATCGCCTCGCGAACCCGATCGGATGTCGGCCTCGTCGAAATCCCCGGCGGGGCCTTGATCTTCCTCCCACGCAAGTCGCCGCCGATGATCCTCACGTCGATCGCCGGCGGCGAGCCCGCATGGACGCCGCGCGGCGCGGTTTGTTAGAATCCATGCCCTTCCCGTCCATCCACATTCGGCTGCGGCCACGGAGCATTCCAACAGACTCCCTTCCGGAAAGCGGACCCCAAGATGATACGCCGTGACTCCGTCAAGAAGATAAGTGTGCCGCTCGCCAAGAGCGCATGGCGCCCCTCTCCCCTGATCGGCCAGATCGTCCTCGTCTCGTCGAGGAGCCTGCGCGGGGAGGTGCACGTCGCCGCCAAGAGCTGGATTTCGATGGTCGCCTCCGAGCCTCCCACCCTCTCCCTCGCGTGCCGCATCTCCCATCGGACCGCGATCAACATCCTCGAGACGCGCGAATTCGTCGTCAACGTGCCCGGGGACGAGATCTCGCCGAAGGTCTGGCTCGCGGCGGAGAGCCTCGTCTCGTCCTCCGAGGGAGAGCCGGCGGTCTGGACCCTGAGGCCCGCCACCCGCGTCGCGCCGCCCCTCGTGGAAGAGTGCAGGGCCCACTTCGAGTGCGTTCTCGATTCCTCCAAACGGTTCAACGACGAAGAGCTTGTCCTCTACGGGAGGATTCTCGAGGTGAGCGTGGACGAGCGCCTGCTGCAGGGACCCGCCGAAGAGCGCTACGCCGCGCTCCGGCCCCTGGTCTACCTCGAGGAGGGGGTGTACGGCATTCTGGAGGGCGCCCGGCGGGTGGAAAGCCGTGACGAACAAGCCTGATATGGCCGGCACCGCTGTGCTAGATTTCGCGCGCCCTCGACACCCCGTGGATCCCCGGTCACCGACCTGACGCCGCTCGCCGCGTGTCCATTCTTCCGACGCCGACAACTCACCCAACCATGAACAACACCCTTCCGACCCGAGTCCGTCGCGCCGGCGCATGGGCGCTGCTGGTCGCGGCGCTGGCCACCGCGCCGATCGCCGCCGGCACCTTCTACGTCGACCTGGGCAACACCAGCGGGAACGAGGACGGGTCGCAGGCGCACCCCTACCGAACCGTCCAGGCGGGGATCAACGGCGCCAGCACGCGCAACATCCTCCTCGCGTCGCTCAATCTCGACCCCAACGTCTTTCTCGATCTCCGGGTCGACACCGTGCGGGTCCTGCCGGGAAAGTACATCGGAACGATCGTCCTCCTCTCGGGCCTGAAGCTGATCGGAGGCGATCCCAACGCCGCGACGCCCGATCCCAACATCACGATTCTCGATGGGGGCGGGCGCGGCCCGGTCGTGCAGATCCTGCCCGCCTCGACCGAGACGAAGCTGCAGGGGTTCACGATCCAGGGCGGGTTCGGCTTCCTCGGCGGCGGAGTGTTCGTCCAGGGTGGAGCGCCGACGATCACGGGCAACATCATCCGCGGCAACCAGGTTCTCGGCACGGCCACGAGCGCCTCGCACGGCGGCGGGATGTCGATCGCCGCCGACGCCATCGTCGAAGGCAACCTCATCGAGGACAACGTCGCCATCGCGGGCATGGGGGGCGGCGTGAGCCTGACGTCGGGGTCGCCATCCATCACCCGGAACACGATTCGCGGAAATCGCGCGCTGGCGTCGACCGGGGCCTACTTCGGGTACGGCGGCGGGATCGCCGTGGACCGCACGGTCGCGGTCCCGTCGATCTCGAACAACGTCATCCTCGGAAACCGCGCCGACGCGGGGGGCGGCGGCATAGATGTCTACCGCTCGATCCCGATCATCGCGCACAACGTCATCGCCGGAAATTCCGCCGTCGGGGCCAGGGTCCTCCCGGGAAGCGGGGGGGGCATCAACGTCGTGGGAGAGAAGGGGAAGGAGACGAGCTTCCACCCCTCGATCGTCAACAATGTGGTCACCGGGAATCGCGGGGTCACGGCGGGGGGCATCAACTCGTTTCGAGCCCGCCCCGTCTTCGCGGGAAACGATTTCTTCGACAACCACCCGGGAGACGGCGGGCTCCCGCGCTCACCCATCGGCCTCGATCGCAACGTCGGCATCGACCCGGCGTTCGACCCCGCCGGCTTCGTCCCCTCCCCGGATGATCCGCCGGGGCTGGGATCGGCGTTCGTCCCCTCGGCGACGTCGCCCCTCATCGATGCCGGATCGGACGGAGTTCTCCAGGTGGAGCCGGGCCCGGACGGGGATCCGGGCAGCGATCCCTCCGTGCCGAACGATCCAGCCCAGGACAATCTGTATCGGCGGCTGGTCCGCCTGCCGCTGTTCGACGTGCAGAACTCGCTCCGGCCGTTCAATTCGAGCGGCGCGGGGGTCGGCTTCGACATCGGCGCCTTCGAGCGCGTCCCCAACCCCGGAGATCCGAACGACCCCGACGGGGACGGCGTGCCCGGCGATCCCAACGTGCGCATCCCCATCAACCCCTGCCTGGGGGGCGTGATCACGGGCTCGTGCACCGACAACTGCCCGCTCGCCTTCAACCCCGGGCAGGAGGACGCCGACGGCGACGGGATCGGCGACGCGTGCGACAACTGCCGGTTCGTCAGGAACGGGTGCGACCCGAAGGTGCCGGCCACGTTCTTCCGCTGCGCGACCGACCCCAACGGGCCGAGTGCCTTCGAGCTCCTGCACGGCGGCCAGCTCGATCTCGACGGCGATCGCGTCGGAGATCTGTGCGACAAGGACCGGGACGACGACGGCGTTCTCGAGGACGCCGACGGGGATCCCAACAGGTATCAACCCTGTGTCGGGGGACAGCGGACGGGATGCGACGACAACTGCCCCGACACCACCAATGCCACGCAGCACGACGCGGACAGCGACGGCGTCGGCGACGCGTGCGACAACTGCCCGAGGCGGCGCAACGGCTACTGCGATCCGAACGACGAAGCGACCTTCAGCCTCTGCGACGCCAATCATGACCGCCAGCTGGAACCCGACGAGATCCTGAACCGCGGCCAGGCCGACACGGAGGCCGATCCCAACGGGCGGACAGAGGATCCGAACGGCGTCAGCTTCCGCGATGGGATCGGCGACGCCTGCGATAACTGCCCCACGGTGCCGAACGGCACGTGCGGGCTCACGGCGCTCCCCTACGCGTGCGACGTGAATCTGGACGGGACCACGACATCGGCGGAGTCCGCGCTCGGCAACCAGCGGGATCAGGACGGCGATCACGTGGGCGACGCGTGCGACCCGGACCGCGACAACGACCTCGTCCCCCAGGATCTCGCCGATCCCAACGCCCCGGGGTCGCTGCTCCCGACGTGCGCCGGCGGCGCGACGACCGGCTGCAACGACAATTGCCGGACGAAGCGAAACCCGACGCAGGCCGACGCCGACTCCGACGGGATCGGGGACCTCTGCGACAACTGCCCCACGGTCTACAACCCCTCCCAGAGCAATTTCGACCGCGACAAGGAAGGGGACGCCTGCGACCTCGACGACGACAACGACGGCGTCAACGAGGGGATCCCCGATCCGAGCGACCCCAACAACCTCCTTCCGCCGTGCGCCCCCGACCCGAACGGCAATTTCTCGAACTGCAACGACAACTGCCCGTTCCTGTTCGACAAGAGGCAGTCCGACATCGACCACGACGGCACGGGGGACAGCTGCGACCCGGACCTTGACGGGGACGGCATCGATCAGTTCTTCCCGGCCGACCCGAACACGGTCTTCGCCGCGATCGATCCGAACGTGGGGTTCACCGACCCCAACAATCTGATCCCGATCTTCCGCTGCATCGGCGGCGCGCTGGCCGGCTGCTCCGACAACTGTCCCCGCCTGCCGAACGGCGCCTGCGATCCCAACGACGTCCTCTCCCTGCCGCGATGTGACGTCAACTTCGACGGCGTGACCGATCCCAACGAGCTCGCGCTGGGAAACCAGGCGGACGGGGACGGCGACGGCGTGGGGGACGCGTGCGACAACTGTCCGAACAAGCCCAATTCGGACCAGGCGGACGCGAACGGAGACGGCATCGGCGACGCGTGCGATGTGGACATCGACCGCGATTGCGTCCTGACGCACTACGACCCGAACGTCCCCGCCCCCGGCTACTGCACCGGCGGCATCACCGTGCTCGCCGACGACAACTGCGCTTCGACGTACAACCCGAACCAGGAGGACGCGGATTTCGACCTCGTGGGAGACGCCTGCGACAACTGCTCGATGGCGCCGAACGGCGCGTGCGATCCGAATCAGCCGGCGACGCTCCCGCTCTGCGACGTCGACATGAACGGCGTGACCGGTCCCGCCGAGATCGCGATCTCCGGCCAGCTCGACACCGACCACGACGGGCTCGGGGACGCGTGCGAGCCGTCGCTGAAATGCATCGCGATCCCGCGAATCGGCATCGCCGACTCCGACGCCGACCGCATCGACGACGACGGGGACATGGACGGCACGCCGGGAGACAACCCCTGCCGGGCCGGGGACGTGAGCCGGTGCGACGACAACTGTCCGTGCACGCCCAACTCCGCACAGCTCGACGCCGACGGGGATGGGGTCGGAGACGATTGCGACGCCGACGCGGACGGAGACTGCGTGCTGACCGTCTACGATCCGAACGAGCCCGCTCCCGCCAATTGTCCCGGCGGGGTGGCGATTCCGGCCAGCGACAACTGCCCGGGCGTGTACAACCCGACCCAGGCCGACGCCGACGGCGACGGCGTGGGGGACGCGTGCGACAGCTGCCCCAATCCCCCGTATGCGGGGGCGTTGCAGTCCGACTCCGACGAGGACGGCATCGGCGATGCCTGCGACAACTGCCCGTCCGTCTACAACCCGCAGCAGACCGATGCGAACCAGAACGGCACGGGCGACGCCTGCGAGGGCGTCGGCCTCGAGCTCACCCTCACGCCTCGGGGCGGCTCGAAGGGCGCGGTGACGCCGGGCGGATTCGTCGGCTTCGACGTCCGGCTCCGCAATCGGACGCAGGCGGGAGCCCGCGCGGACGTCAGCGTCACACTTCGGGATCCGTCCGGGCGCATCGTCCAGCGCCGGAAGCCGTTCGTCCTCGAAGGATTCGCGGGCGTGACCTCGACGTCGCCGTCCAGCATGAACATCCCGCACGACGGGAAGCGCGGCACATGGCTGATCGTGGCGGACGCGCAGGTGCGGGACTCCCAGGTCACCCTGTCCGCGGCCCTGGCCGTCACCGTCAAGTAGAAGCTGCCATCCCTTCCCCCCTGACGCGCTTGACAGGACGGCTGTCCGCGTCCTAGTATGCGTACAGTATACGCAAAGGTGGGATGTGACCACGACCTCGACTCTCGAGATCATCGACGCCCGGTCGCTCACGCGGCGATTCCAGCCGCTGAACGACCCCGACCACTACAGCCTCGACGCGTGCGAGGCGTACGCGGGGACGATCCGTCGCATCCGGGAGCTGAAGGCGACCCGGCGGGCCGTCGTCCTCGCGCACAATTACCAGCGTCCGGAGATCTTCGAGGTCGCGGACTTCGTGGGGGACTCCCTCGAGCTCGCGCAGCGGGCGGCGTCCGCCCGCGCCGACGTCATCGTCTTCTGCGGCGTCGCGTTCATGGCCGAGACCGCCAAGATACTCAACCCCACGCGCACCGTCCTTCTCCCAGATCGCAACGCCGGGTGCACGCTCGCGGAGAGCGTCACGGCCGAGGCGCTCGCGGCCCGCAAGGCCGATCTCCTGGCCATCTACCCGGATCTGGCCGTCGTCACCTACGTGAACACGACCGCCGCGGTGAAGGCGGAATCGGACGTCTGCTGCACGTCGGCCAACGCCGTCCGCATCGTGGAGGCCATCCCGTCCCGGCACATCCTCTTCGTTCCCGATCAGAATCTCGCCGCCTACGTCCAGCGGCAGACGTCGAAGACGATCCTGTCGTGGGACGGCGCCTGTTACGTCCACCACCAGATCACGCCGGAACAGATCTCCGCCATCCGGGAGCGCGCGCCGGGGATCGAGATCCTCGCCCACCCGGAGTGCCGCACCGACGTGCTGGCGATGGCCGACGCGGTCCTGAGCACCAGCGGCATGGCGCGCCACGCGCGCGAGTCGAAGGCCACGCAGTTCCTCGTCGTCACCGAGTGCGGGCTCTCCGATCGCCTGCTCATGGAGGTGCCCGACAAGCAGTTCCTGAAGGCGTGCAAGCTGTGCGCGTTCATGAAGATGATCACCCTCGACGGCACGCTCGAGTCCCTCGAGACGATGACCCACGAGATCGACCTCGACGAGGGCGTGCGGCTCGGCGCGGAGAGGGCGCTCCGCCGCATGTTCGAGCTCGGCGCCTGATCGCGCGGGAGCGGTCAGGACCTTGAGGCCGAAGCATTCCCACCGCCGACCCCGTCCCGCCCGCCCCCTCCCGGAGGAGACCCCGCAGGTCCATCCCTGGGTCGCCGTCGACGTCGTCGTTCTCACGATCGAGGGGCGGGAGCTGCGCGCCCTCCTGGTGAAGGTCAAGACCGGCCCGGCCGCGGGCCAGTGGGCGTTTCCGGGAGGCCTCGTCGCGCTCGGCGAATCCGTCGAGGAGGCGGCGCGGCGCGAGCTCGAGGAGAAGGCCGGCGTCACCGACATCTTCCTGGAGCAGCTCTACACCTTCGGCGACGTCGATCGAAATCCGATCCACCGGGTCGTCTCCGTCGCGTACTTCGCCCTCGTCCCGCACGAGGCGACGCGGCTCCGGACCGGAGCCAAGTACGCGGGCATCGGCTGGTTCCCGATCGGGAAACTCCCTCCTCTCGCCTACGATCACCGGCTCGTGGCGGAGACGGCCAAGGAGCGCCTGCGCTCGAAGCTCGCGTACACCAACATCGCGTGGAGCCTGCTTCCCGAGTCGTTCACGCTCGCGGAGCTGCAGGAGGTGTACGAGGTGATCCTCGACAGGCCGATCGACCGGAGAAACTTTCGAAAGAAGGTGCTCTCGCTCGGCCTTCTCAAGCCCCTCGCCGGCAAGCGTCGGGGGCCTCACCGCCCCGCCCAGATCTACACCTTCAGAAGCCGCGCGCCGTTCATCAGCGACATTCTCTGAGCGCCCGCTCAATCCTCCTGTGGCGCGATCGACGTTCCGGTGGTATTTATGGGGTCCGGGGAGGCGACACTCCTCCTCCAGTCGCGGCCCACGCCGCGGCGTCTCGCGGGCCATGGCATCGGCGGCCAGGCCGTGCGGGTTCCGGGACGGGACTGGACCCGTCCTGATGTGCCCCGCGCCGGGAAAGGAGGTGGTCCAGTGTTAGATGGCCAGTGTACGGTGAGTGAGGTGGCGACGTCCTAGCGGACGGAGCTCCGAGCAGGCGTTCGGGGAGCCGCCGCACTCGCGACTTCCAGCGCCACCGACCCCGGGAGAGCGGACACCGTAGCCGCCGGGCAGCCATCGGGCCCAACTCCCGGGGTTTTCTCTTCTTTCTGCGAATTCCGGCTCTCGCACCGATGCGCGCCATCCCGGGCGCAGCGCGCGGTTGCGCGCGCCTTCTCTCGAGGTCACAATCCATGTCGATGAGCTCGACGAGATCGCGGCGCGGTCCCCTTCTCCACGTCATCGTCTGGCTCGTTCTCGCGATCGCGGCGCGACCCGCCGCGGCCGCCACCTATCGCATTCCCCAGGACGGCGATCTCGTCAGAAAAGCCGCGGTCGTCGTCCGCGGAGTCGTGGAGAAGGTCGAGAGCTCCATGGACCGCGAGGGAGCCATCCATACCGACGCGACGGTGACGGTCGCGCGCGTCCTCAAGGGCTCCCGCGTCGCGTCGACGATCGTCGTGCGCCAGCCGGGGGGACGAGTCGGGGATCGCGTGGATGTCGTCCCGGGCATCGGGTCGCTGGCCCCGCACGAGGAGGTGCTGCTCTTGCTCGATCGCCTGCCGGGCGGCGCGTACCGATTGACCGATTTCGCGCTGGGAAAGTTTCACGTCGGGCTCGCTCCCGACGGATCGAGATTCCTCCGTCGTGACGGCCTGGGTGAAGCCACGGTCCTGGGAGCCGCGATCGACCCCGACCGTGACGCCGTGGGGTTCGAGAGATTCGTCGGCGCGCTCGCCACCGGCCCGGCTTCCTCCACCACCTACGTTCTGGATGCCCGTCAGACCGATGCCGGCGCGCGCATCGATTTCTCCTTGTTCATCGATCCGAACAATCCGGCGGCGGCGCGGTGGAACCAGTTCGACACGGGCACGCCCGTCGTGTACAAGGACAACGCTACCGGAGACGCAGACCCGAACCACTGCCCCACCGGATGCCACGCCCAGGTCGCCGCGGGAGTCGAGGACTGGAACGGGGCTCCCGGCGCGCAGGTGATGCTCTCGTATGGCGGTACGGACAGCACCATCGGCTCCAAGTGCTTCAACCAGCTCGTCAACCAGATTCAATTCAACGATCCCTGCGGTGACATGTCGCCCCTCAATCTGAGTAATTGTACGGGAACGCTCGCCATCGGGGGCTACGCCGCCACAAGCCTCGGCGGCGCGAGCATCGTCTGCTCCACCGACCCGAACGGTCCCACGAGCATCCCTTTCCTGAAGATCACGAAAGGGGCGATCGTGATCAACAAGGGCACCGGCCACTGCCTCTCCTCCTGCGACTTGGAGGACGCGGTCGCGCACGAGACCGGGCACACCCTGGGCTCCGGCCACTCCACCGTCGGCCAAGCACTCATGTTCGCCTTCCTGAGCAGTGGCCGCTGCGGAAACCTGCAGCCCGACGACGTTGATTTCGCCGTCTGCGCCTACCCGCAGCAGAATCTCACCTGCAACGTTTCGGCGAGCCCGACGACGGGTCGGGCGCCGCTTCCGGTCGTGTTCAACTCGCACGCGGTCGGAGGCGTGGCGCCGTACACCTTCGCCTGGGATTTCGGGGACGGAGGCCAGGATACGGCGGCGCTCCCGAGCCACTCGTACCTGGCGCCGGGGATGTTCACCGCGGCGGTCACCGTGACAGACGCCAACTCGCAGACGTGCCTGGGATCGATCCCGATCGACGTCCAGCCGTGTCTGGCTCCCGTCGTCACGTCGGTGACGCCGGCGACGAAGGCCGCCATCCTCAAGGCGGTGGTCGTGGGCACGGGATTCCGGAATCACGCCGTCGTGCAGATCGACTCGGGCGGCGGCTTCGTGAGCGCGCCGCTGACGCGGTTCGTCACGAGGAAGAAGGTCGTGGGGAAGGACGTCGCCGCGATCTGGCCGGCGGGGATCCAGGTGATGGTGCGCGTGCTCAGCCCGACCGGCTGCCCGTCGAACGCCGTCGCCGTCACCCGCTGACGGCGCTAGCCCGCATTTCTCACCAGGTGGGCGATCATCGAGCGTGCCCTCCTGAGCGGGCGCTGTCGTGACCGTAACGAGGCGTTGGAGGCGGGCCCGGACCTTGGTTTGAGCTTTCTGGCGCCGGTGCGAGGGGTTGGGCAGCTTCCGGCGCGTTCGTCGGGCCTTACCCGGACAGTTTTCTCCCCGATGATCAGGAGGCTTCTTCTTTTGAGGTGCGCTTCGCCGTTCGTCGTCAGCAGCGAAGCGGCGGGGCGGCTCGCAGGTTCTTGTAGACCTGCGCGAACAAGGCCGCGTACGGTGAGCCGCTTGCCAGCGACACCCACACCTTCCGCACCGTCACCCGGACCTGCGCTCCGATCTTCAAGAGCTTGAGGCGGATCGTCTCGCACTGCGCCCTCGCCATGGTCGTCCCCGCGAGGCCCACCCTTCTGAGCGCCTGCATCAGCACGTAGGCCACCGAGGAGAACCACAGCCGAGTTTGGTTCGCCCTCATCGTCGCCGCGCTCGTCCGGTCTGCGAACAGGTACAGCTGCTGCTCCTTGATCCGGTTCTCCATCTCCCCCCGCGCGCAGTACTCGTCTTCGTACAGCGCGCGAGCGTCGACATCACTGGCACTCAGCGACGTCACGACGAACCTGGGGTTCGCCTTGCCCGACACGTGCTCGGCCTTCCCCACCACACGCCTCTCCCGGCTCCAGCTCTTCTTCGTCCGGTAGGTGAAGTCCTTGAACACCCGCGCAGCCTTTCCCGTCCTCTCGTGCTCCCTCTTCGCCTCTTCGAGCTCCCGGCCCAGCGCTCTCGTCAACCGGGCGTTCCTCGCCAGCCCCAGCACGTACCCCACTCCGTTCCCATCGCACCACGCCATGATCTCTTCTCTCGCGAACCCCGAGTCCGCCCGGATGACGATCTTCACCTCGGGCCAGCTCTGCCGGATCTGCCCCACGATCCGCTCGAGCTCTTCGACCGACCCCGCAGCACCGTCGATGTCCGCCTTCCTGAGCCTCGCGCACAGCAGGAACTCCCCGCAGAAGATGTACAGCGGCAGGTAGCAGTAGTTGCCGTAGAACCCGTGGAAGAACCGCCCCTCCTGCTTGCCGTGCAGCGGGTCGTCCGTCGCATCCAGGTCCAGCACGATCCTCTCCGGCGCCTGCGCATGAGCCTGGATGAACTGCCCCACGAAGAGCCGCTCCACCGCATCGCCGTCCACCACGACCTTCTTGTACCGCTCGGCAGGCCCGGCTTGCGCCTTCGTCAGCTCCAATCGGTTCAGCGTGCTCTTGCCGGCCAGCGCCTTGCCGCAGTCCCGCTCACGAACTCGCTTCTCACCGTTCGGGTCGCTCTTGCCGACGAGCGTCGCCAGCAGCGGATCGCCCCTCAGGTCGTCGTGGTCGTTGAGGTCCTCGTAGCCCAGGGCAAGGGCATACACGCGCTGACTGACCAGCTCCTTCACCGTGTGCTCGATAAGCGTCGGGTCGCGGTGATCGGTGAAGCACCCGGCGAACTGCTCGAGGATGCCCGTGAGAGACTCGACCTCACGAAGAAGCAGCCCCCCTCCGTCCGACGTGATCATCCCGCCGTCGAACCGGGCGACCACCTCACGGCGATTCAGGGGGTGAAACGGGAAGGAACTTTGCGTACACTCTGTCTGCATCGGGCTGTCTCCTCTGATCGGCACAACTCTTTGTCGCAAAAGCGTTATGCCTCAAAGGAACAGCCCTTTGCAATATCTACGGTGAGAAATCCGGGCTAGTCC
>JACPZX010000062.1 GCA_016195325.1 Acidobacteriota bacterium | reverse complement strand
TTCTCGATGTGGATGGCGCTCTACCTCGTCGCCGCGACGTACACCCTCGCCGCGCTCAACGTCTCGGAGCGGGGCGTTCCGGCCGGGCCGCTCTCCCCGGCAGCGCCGGCTCCGGCCCTGCGCGGTCCGCTCGCGCGCCTGACGATGGCCGCGGCCCCGGTCGTCGTCGGCTGCGGCCTCGCGGTCTTCTTCGTCATCCCCCATTACGGCACGGGGTACTTCCGCGAGGCCTCGCGTACGACGCTTCGGCGCAGCCTCACCGGCTTCTCCGATCGGATCGAGCTGGGCTCGATCGGCAGCATCAAGAAGAGCCACGCGACGGTGATGCGCGTGGCGGCGGCCGGAAACGTTCCGCTGGAGCTTCCCCTGCGGATGCGGGGGATCGCGCTCGATCGATACGACGGGCGGACATGGAGCGTGAGCGGATCGCGGCGCCGTTGGCTCCAGGCCGACAGGGCGGGAACGTACATCGTCGATCCGGATCTCGACTCGCGGGGCGGGAGGCGCGGGCCCGACCGGCTCCACCTCAGCGTCATCCTCGAGCCCCTCGACGCGCACGTCCTCTTCACGCCTCCCGGCGTCGTGAGCGTCTCCCTCCCTCGATTCGACGGGGTCGAGATGGACGGGACCGGGAGCCTGTTCGCGACCGCGTCGTCCTCACACCGCTTCGAATACGCCGTCGACAGCCTCACGCGGCGCGGGCCGCAGGGCACGCCGCCGGGCGAGGCACCCCCCGAGCGGGCGGCCGCCTACCTCCAGCTTCCCGACCTCGATCCTCGGATCGCGGGGATCGCCCGGGACGTCACACGGCGATCGCGGGCACCGATCGAGAAAGCGCGCGCGCTCGAAAGCCACCTCCGCGCCTCCTACGCCTACTCGCTGGACGTGAACGACGCCGCCGTCGCGTCGCCGCTCGTCCACTTCCTGATCGAGAAACGCCCCGGCCACTGCGAGTACTTCGCCACGGCCCTCGCCATCCTCCTGCGCGTCGAGGGGATTCCGTCCCGCGTCGTCAACGGTTTCTACGGCGGCGAGCGATCGGAGCTGACGGACCAGACCATCCTGCGGCAGTCCGACGCGCACTCGTGGGTCGAGGCGTGGATTCCAGGCGAGGGATGGGTGACTCTCGATCCGACGCCGCCGGACACAGTGGCGCTCCCGCTGTGGGATGTCGCGGGCCGGCTCAAGCGCCTCCTCGAGGAGAGCGAGATCGCCTGGGACACGTGGATCGTCGGGCTCGATCTGGAGGACCAGCGCGGAATGCTCGAGGATGTCCGCGACCGGATCGACCTGACGCTGGCGGCGCTCGTCGTCGAGACGCGCCAGCTCGCGTCGAGGATGTCGGAATGGATCGGGCTCCCCCGCTTCGCCGGAGGTGTGACGCTGCTGCTCGCCGCCGCGCTCGCGGCCGTCTCGACCGCGGGCTGGGCGGCCGTCCGCGCGTCCAGGGCGTGGCGACGACGGCGCTCCGGGCTTTCGGATCATCCGGCGACGGTGCTCTTCCGCGCCTTCGAGCATCGATGCGCCCGCGCGGGATGGACCCGCGAGCCCTCGGTGAGCCCGGGGGAGTTCGCGCGCCGGGCGGGGGCGGCGGATGTGGCCGCGTCGTTCGAGGCCGCGCGCTACGGGGAGCCGGCGAGCCAGCCGGAGGCGGTCGAGCGCCTCAGGACTTCGATCCGTGGCTTTCGCGTGCCGACAGCACCTCCGCGAGCGCGCCCCACGTCTCGTCATCCTGGCTGACGAGCGTCTCGAGGTACGTCGTCACGTCGCGCGGGTCGAACTCCTCGTAAAGCTTCGCCGCCGCGGACCCGAGCTTTTCCACCTTCTGTTTCGGCGTCTCCTCCTGGATGCGCCCCTCCTCGTGGGCGATGCCCAGCAGATCGAGGAAGCGCGCCATCATCGGGATCTGGTGCGCGAGGTGGTACGCGAAGAGGATGTTCGCGGCCAGGTGATCCGGCATCGCGGCGTACCCGGCGAGATACGACGCGCGCTTCGGGAGGGGGGCCGACTTGATCGATTGCGGCCGGAAGCGGAGCGACTGCGCGAGGAGCGCGGCCGCGATGTCGATCTCGGGGGGCTTCACGACGGGCGACTTCCAGAACGAGGCCGCCGCCTTCAGCCGGCGATCGTGATCGAGGGAGCGCCAGATCCGGAGGGCCTGGAACCTCTCGTGATCCGCCTTGCCTTCCGCGCCGGTCATGATCCATTCCCTCCTTCGCTCACGGGTAGTGCCTTCGGATGATGGCGAGCAGGCTTTCGAGAATGCGCGGCGGCCCCGCCACGATGTTCCCCGTGGCCAGATAGCCGTCGCCTCCCTCGAACTCCCGCGACGCCCCTCCGGACTCGACGATCAGGAGCGATCCCGCGGCCATGTCCCACGGCGACAGGCACATCTCGAAGAACCCGTCGACCCTGCCGCACGCGACGTACGCGAGATCGAGCGCCGCCGAGCCGGGTCGCCTGATCCCCTGCGTCGCGCCGTGGAGATCCTCGAAGATCCTGAGATACTTCGCCAGCAGATGTTGCGCCCGAAACGGGAAACCCGTCGCCAGCAGGCAGCCCGACAGCTCCCGCTGCCCGGACACGTGAAGCCTTTCGCCGTTCAGGTACGCCCCGCCCCCCTTCGTGGCCGTGAAGAGCTCTTCCCGCAGCGGATCGAAGACGACCCCGGCAACCACGTCCTCCCCCGAAGGCTTGCCCGGCCGGGAGACCGCGGCCGCGATCGAGACGCAGAAGATCGGAAAGCCGTGGATGAAGTTCGTCGTGCCGTCCAGCGGGTCGATGATCCACCGGATGGCTCCGCCGCCGTCCGTTGCCGCCGACTCCTCGGCGAGGATCGCGTGATCCGGATGGCGGGCCGCGATGACCCCGACGACCGCCGCCTCGGATTCCCGATCGACCGCCGTGACGAAGTCGTTCCGCGCCTTGGCGGCGTACGGAATGCGGGCCCCGGATCGGTGCGCCGCCATGATCACCGCCGCGCCCGCGCGCGCCGCGTCGATCGCCGTCGTCAGAAGTTCCTGGTGCTCGGCCACGACACGGCTCTCCGATCGATCGGCGTCACGCTCTCGGATGCGACTTGTTGTAGATGCGGAGCATCTGCTCCGTGCTGACGTGAGTGTACCTCTGGGTCGTGGAAAGGGAAGCGTGGCCGAGCAGCTCCTGGATCGCCCGGAGATCGGCGCCCCGGTTGAGGAGATGCGTGGCGAAGGAGTGGCGGAGGCCGTGAGGCGAGATCCGGTGCTTCGAGGCGCACTCGGTGAGGCGCGCTGCGAGCATCCGCCTCACGCTTCGATCGGTGAGGCGCGTGCCGTTCTTGTTCACGAACACGGCGTCCGATCCGCGGCCCGCCGCGCGCGCGGGTGACGATCGACGCGCCGCGAGGTACTCGAGGAGCGCGCCCTTCGCCTTCTCGCCGAAGAGGACGTGGCGCTCCTTGCTCCCCTTGCCGAGGACGAGGATCGTCCCTTCGGAGAGATCCACGGCCGCGAGATCGAGGGAGACGATCTCCCCGACGCGCATCCCGGTCGCGTAGAGGAGCTCGAGGAGCGCGCGATCGCGCTTTCCCATGATCGTCTTCGACTCGGGCGTCTCGAGAAGGACCGTCACCTCACCCTCGTCGAGAAACTTCGGGAGTTTCTTCTCTTGCCGCGGCGTCCTCACGGAGCGCGCCGGGTTCTCGTCGAGCTTCCCCTCACGGACTAGATATCGGAAGCACGACCGCACCGCGGAGAGTTTTCTCGCGATCGTGGCGCGGCCGTCCTTGCGATCGTGGAGCCAGCCGAGGAAGGCGCGGATGACGAGGGGATCGACCGACCCAGGGCTCGCGGCCGCGATCCCCCGCCCGGCCAGGAACAACTTGAACTGCTCGAGGTCCGAGCCGTATGAGCGGACCGTGGCGGGCGAGTAGTGGCGCTCGTCCGTGAGGTACGAAAGAAAGGCGGCGACCGATCGCCTCATCTCACCTCAGACCGTCACGGGCTCGATCGTCTCCTTGAAGTCGCACGCCTCGTTCGAGCAGTACACGAACTCTCCGTCGCGCTTCGTCTTCTTCTCGAGCAGGTACGTCGCCTGGCACTTGGGACAGGCGCGCAGCACGGGCTTGTTCCAGAGGACGAAGTCGCACTTCGGGTAATTGTCGCAGCCGTAGAAGGTGCGGCCGCGCTTGCTCCGCCGCTCGACGACGTGGCCTCCGTCCTTCGGGCACGGCACGCCGACGTCCTTCTGCTTCGTGTACCGGCACTCCGGGTAGTTGCTGCACGCCGTGAACTCGCCGAACCGGCCGTGCTTCACGACGAGCTTCTTCCCGCACTTGGGGCACTCCTCGTCGAGCGTGATCTCCTGCTTCGACTCGAGCTTGCCGCTCTCGGTCACCTGGATGCGGCGGGTGGTCTTGCACTCGGGGTACCCGGAGCAGGCGATGAAGGGGCCGAAGCGCCCCTTCCGGAGGACCATCGGCTTCCCGCACTTCGGGCAGGTCTCATCAATCGCGGCGGGCGCCGCGGCCACGACCCCATCGGCGTTCGGCTCCCCGCCGTTCGCGGCCGGGTGCATCTCCTGCGTGTTGCGGCATTCGGGGTATCCGGAGCAGGCGAGGAACTTCCCGTAGCGGCCCCACTTGATGACCATCGGCTTGCCGCACTTCTCGCAGACGGAATCGGTGGCGATCTCCTCGGTCTTCACGTTCCGCATCTCGGTGGTCGCGCGCTTGAGGTCCTTCGTGAACTTGGTGTTGAACTCCTTCAGCGCCTCGACCCAGTCGAGCTTCCCGTCCTCGATCTCGTCGAGCTCCTCCTCGAGGCGAGCGGTGTAGCCGATGTCGACGATGTCCCCGAATGACTGGACGAGAAGCTCGGTCACGAGGCGCCCCATCTCCGAGGGGATGAAACGTCCCTTGTCCTTCTCGACGTATTCGCGCGCCTGAATCGTCCCGAGGATGCTGGCGTAGGTCGAAGGACGGCCGATGCCGTTCTCCTCGAGCGCTTTCACGAGCATCGCCTCGCTGTACCGGGGCGGCGGCTGCGTGAAGTGCTGCTCGTGCTTGAGACCGAGCCGGCGGAGACTCTGCCCCTGGGCGAGGGGGGGAAGGATGCGGCTGGCCTCGTCCTCGTCGGCGCCGCGCGCGGCGTCGGCCGCCTCGGCCTCCTCCTCCTTGTCCTTCTTCTTCGCCTCGGGCGAGTCGTCGTAGACGTTGAGAAACCCGGGGAACTTTACGACCGATCCGGAGGCGCGGAAGGTGTACCGGCCGGCCTGGATGTCGGCGGCGGTCGTGTCGAAGATCGCGGACTCCATCTGCGACGCGACGAAGCGGTTCCAGATCAGCAGGTAGAGGTTGAACTCGTCCTTCGAGAGGTGCTTCTGCACCACCTCGGGAGCGAACTCCAGCGAGGTCGGGCGAATGGCCTCGTGCGCGTCCTGCGCTCCCTTGCGGGACGCGTAGGCGCGCGGCTTGTCGGGAAGATTCTCCTTCCCGTACCGCTTCGCGACGAACTCGCGGACCTGCAACAGCGCCTCGTCCGCGATGCGCGTCGAGTCGGTTCTCATGTAGGTGATGAGGCCGACCGCGCCGAGATCGCCGATTTCCTTTCCTTCGTAGAGCCCCTGCGCGATCATCATCGTCTTCTTGACGGTGAACCCGAGCCGTCTCGCGGCGTCCTGCTGCAGGCGGCTGGTGATGAACGGCGCGACCGGATGGCGTTTCTTCTCCTTGGCCGTGACCTCCTGGACGACGAAAGATGCACCCGCGAGGTCCGCGAGGACCTGGTCCATCTCCTGCTTGGTCTTCGCCTCGAACTTCTCGCCGTCACGCTTGCTGAGCCGCGCCTCGAACGGGGGCGGCTCGCCCGCGGCGAGCTTGGCGGCCAGGGACCAGTACTCCTCGGCCTTGAAGACCTCTCTCTCCTTCTCCCGGTCGCAAATCATCCGCAGCGCGACGGACTGCACGCGCCCGGCCGACAGGCCCCGCCGGACCTTGTCCCACAGGAGCGGGCTGATCTTGTAGCCGACGAGCCGATCGAGGATGCGGCGCGCCTGCTGCGCATCGACCTTGTTCTCGTCGATCTTCCCGGGCTTGGCCATCGCCGCCGTGATCGCCTTCTTCGTGATCTCGTTGAAGAGGACCCGGTAGATCTTCTTGCTGACGGACTTCAGCTCCTGCGCGAGATGCCAGCAGATCGCCTCTCCCTCGCGATCGGGGTCGGCCGCCAGGTACACGGCGTCGGCGGTCTCGGCGCTCTTCCGGAGCTCGTCGATGACCTTCTTCCGCCCCGCAAGGACCTGGTACGTCGGCTTGAAGTTCTTCTTCTCGTCGACGCCGATCTTGTTCTTGGGGAGATCGCGAACGTGCCCCATCGAGGCCTTTACGACGTGCCCGGCCCCGAGGAATTTCATGATCGTCTTCGCCTTCGCGGGCGATTCGACGATGACCAGCGCTTTCGCCACTCTTCTCTCCGTCATACCTTCCGGACGAACCGGCCGCCCGGCCACTGTTGTATGCGTCCCATCAGCTCGAGCTCGAGGAGCGAGCCCAACAACTCTCCCGGCGCCAGACCCAGCGTCGCGGACAGCTCGTCCGCGGTGCTGCCTCGGTGCGCATCGAGCGCCGCGAGGATGGCGGCGCCCCCGGGAACGGCATCATTATTAATGTCCGCGGCCCCGTCCGCGCCACTCCCATCCCCGGGATCGCCCGAAAGCCCCCGCAACTCATGGCTTTCCGGTGCGAAGGGCAGCTCCTCGAGAATGTCCCCGAGGCGCCTCACCAGCTTCGCCCCGGCCTGGATCAGCTCATGCGGTCCGTCGCTCAGCGACGAGGTGATCGGCCCCGGAACTGCGAAGACCTCGCGCCCGAAATCGGCTGCCAGACGGGCGGTGATCAAAGAGCCGCTCTCGCGCGCCCCCTCGACGACCACGACGCCGTGCCCGAGCCCCGCGATGATGCGATTCCTGAAGGGGAAGAAGCGAGGCTGTGGACCGGTTCCGAACGGAAACTCGCTGACGACGGCGCCTGAGACCGCGATGCGCTCGAACAGATTCCGGTTCTCCTTCGGGTACGGCACGTCGAGGCCCGATCCCATGACGGCGACGGTCACGCCTCCCGCGTCCAGCGCCCCCTGATGGGCAGCGCTGTCAATCCCGCGGGCTCCACCGCTGACGACGGCGTACCCCGCGACCACGAGGTCACGCCCCAGAGCCTTCGCGACCCCGAGACCGTACGGGGTCGCGATGCGCGCGCCTACGACCGCGCCGGCCGGATGTGACAGCGCTTCGGCAGCGCCGAGGACATGAAGCAGCGCCGGGGGATCGGGGACCGTTCTCAGCCATGCGGGGTAGCGCGGGTCGTCCAACGGGACGCTGGCGGCGCCGCATGCACCCGCCGCCGCCCTTTGCCCGTCGACCCATGCGTCCCGGCTCCTGCCCGGATCGGGCCGAGCGGGCGCGAATATATCGTTGCCTCCGGAGAGGCGCAACAAACCGAACCGATCCCACTCTTCCAGCGGGGCCGCAACCGCGGCTTCGAGGGATCCAAACCGGGCGAGAAACTCTGCGCGTCGAGTCGGGTTGCCGGCGGTCACGAGCCCGAGGAGAAGCCAGGCCTTCAGCCGATCCGATGAGTGCGAAGGCGCGTCCACCGGCGCTCCTGCCGGGACCGCGGTCAGGGGAGCGTGCGTTTCGAGGGCGCAACTATGGCGGGCCGATCCGTCCTCGTCAAGGCGCCGTGACGATTCGAGGTCTCCCCGAAGAACCCGACGACCGGAATCGGAGCCTTGCGATACCGAGAATAGGCCAACGGGTTCAGTCTGTTCCGTTTGCCGGCTTCACGCCCCGCGGGTATACTGGCCTTGCTTCTACGGGACATATCTGAAAGGGGCGAACGTGCATAGTCGAACGGGAGGGTTGGGGCATGGATAGTTCCCTCACCCTGTTGCTGGGCGCACTCCTCCTCGTCGTGGGCGCCGGGCTCGGCATGTTCGTGATGAGGCTGCGACTCACCCCCGATCTCAACTCCTTCAAGGCGAAGGCGGACGATCTGTCGCGCCGCGCGGACGAGATGAGCGTCGCCATGCAGCGCACCCAGGCCGAGAACAAGAATCTCTCCGCCTTCCTCGTCATGCTCCCCGACGTCGCGCGCCGGCTGAACTCGCATCTCGAGAAGCGCAACATCGCGCCCCTCCTCGCGAACGTCCTCGAGCACATCTTCGAGCCATCGCAGATCCTTGTCTTCTTCACGAACCGCGAGGAGAAATTCCTCTACCTCGCGTTCAAGAAGGGGGTCCCAGATCGCGTGCCGCTCGGAATGCGGATGACGATGACCGACGGGATGATCGGCTGGGTCGCGACTCACCAGGTCACGATGGACAAGGAGGACTTCCACCAGCAGACGGGCGGGCGCATGCGCCAGAACGTCGATCTCGCGTTCGATCCATCGATGGCGATCGAGCTGATCGCTCCGATGTCGTACGAGAACGAGTGCCTCGGCGTCATCTGCGTCGGCGGAATTTCGCGCCGGCCCTCCGACCACAAGCGCATGATCAAGATGGTCGCCGACCTCGGCTCGCTCGCCGTCTTCAACTACTCGCTCTACACGTCGTTCGAATCCATGGCCAACTCGGATCAGCTCACGAAGCTCTTCACGAAGCGCTACCTCCTTCCGAAGCTCGGCACGCAGATCCACGACGCGGAGCAGAACGATCAGCCTCTCTCGGTCTTCATCTTCGACATCGACCACTTCAAGCACTACAACGACTCGCAGGGCCATCTCGCCGGCGACGAGGTCCTCCGCATGGTCGGCGGCCTCGTGAAGGGGGAGGTCCGCGAGGAGGACACCGCGGCGCGATATGGCGGCGAGGAGTTCGTCGTCGTCCTCCCGAACACGACCAAGGAGAACGCCGTCGCGATGGCCGAGAAGATCCGGCGCAAGCTCGAGTCGCATCCATTCCCGAACGCCGCCTCGCAGCCGCTCGGCGCGGTCACGATCAGCGGCGGCGTCGCCACGCTCGGCGACGACGGCCGGACGACGAACGAGCTGCTCGGCGCCGCCGATCAGGCGCTCTACCTCTCGAAGGAGAACGGCAGGAACCGGGTCACGGCGTACAAGATCCGCTACCTCAGCGACGAAGAGGAGGTCCCGGCCTAGAATGCCGGAATGCGACCGACTCCGCTCCTCGGCTCCCGCTACGCCCTCCCCCTCGTCCCTTCCCTCGCGCTCGTCGCCGTCCTCGCGACCGCGTGCGGAGCTCCGGCCAGCGCTCCAGCGACCGGGGAGATCGCTTCGGAGGTGCGTGCCGCGATCGAGAGAGGGAGCGCCTCGTTCGACCACGCGGACTGGGGGAGGCTTCTCGCCGCCGGGACGCGCGACGGCCTCGTCGACTACGCGTACTTCCGGGAGCACCGCGCGGAGCTGGACGGGTACCTCGCGCGCGTGGCGTCGGTCGAACCGTCGTCGCTCGCCGGTCCGCAGCTCGAGGCGGTCCTCATCAACGCCTACAACGCGCTGACCGTCCGGTCGATTCTCGACAACCCGTCCGTCGCGTCGATCCGGGAGATTGACGGCGTCTGGGACAGGCGCGCCCACCGGGTCGCCGGTCACGACCTCACCCTCGACGCGATTGAGCACAACCTCCTTCGCCCGTTCTTCAAGGACCCGCGGATCCACTTCGCGGTGAACTGCGCCTCGATGTCCTGCGCCCCGCTGGCCTCCGTCGCGTGGGACGGCGCGCGCCTCGACGACCAGCTCGACGCCGCGGCGAGGAGATTTCTCTCCGATCCGAGGCAGGTGCGCATGGAGCACGGCGTCCTGTACCTCTCGAGCTACTTCAAGTGGTACGGGCAGGACTTCACGGCGGAGGGATGGCGGCCTCGCGCCACCACGATTCCCGAGTTCGTCGCCGCCTACGCGCGCGCCGACGTCGCCGCCGCGATTCGCGCCGCGGGCTCCGGAATCAAGATCGAGTTCCTCGACTACGACTGGAAACTCAACGCCGACCAGCGGCGGAACTGAGCCTCCGGACGGGCAGGCTGCGGGCGGCCTGCGGCCCGCCCGCGTCCGATGTCGGGGTCGTGCGGCATTTCAGGGTTCTCGACGGTTCATTGCGGCAGGAGCGGAAACCCGGGATTCACGGGCTTCCCCATCGCGTGCGGAGGCGCGGCGCCGGACGCCGGTTTCGAAGGGGTGCGCTTCCCCCTGCGATTGGGCGCGGCGCCGCCTTGGACGCCGCGCCGGACGTCGTCCATATTGCAGGGAGTGGTCGGGGGCCCGGGAGCCCTCCCCAGGCGGAAGGATGGACGGGACATGATGAACGGCCTGACGTACGTGCTCCTCGCGCTCGTGTTCGTCCTGGCGGAGATCTCGCACATCAGGAGCAGAAAGAAAAAGGAAGAGCTAGCGCGCGCCGGCGCCGAGAAGGGAAAACTTTTCTCCGAGGGGCCGAAAGCCCAGCATCCCTACATCGACGTAGGCCAGTGCATCGGCTGCGGCGCGTGCACCGACGTCTGCCCGGAAGGGGACGTCCTCGGCGTGATCGGCGGCAAGGCCTCCATCATCAACGGCCACAAGTGCATCGGTCACGGGCTGTGCGCCGAGGCCTGCCCGGTCGGCGCCATCGCCATCGTCATGGCCAGCCCCGCGATGGGGGCGGACCTGCCGAGACTGACGCCGGAGTTCGAGACGAGCGTCAGGAACATGTTCGTCGTCGGAGAGCTGGGCGGGCTGGCGCTGGTCAAGAACGCGGTGAACCAGGGGCGCGATTGCATCGACACCATCGCCAGGCGGATCAAGGAAGGGAAGATGGCGAAGCTGGCGCCCGGTGTCGTCGACGTCTGCATCGTCGGCGCGGGTCCGGGCGGCATCAGCGCCTCGCTGCGCGCCATCGAGAACAAGATCACGCACGTGACCGTCGAACAGGACGAGTTCGGCGGGACGGTGGCCAAGTACCCGCGCCAGAAGCTCGTGATGACCAGCCCCGTTGAGTTCCCCATGTACGGCAAGTTCAAGAAGCTGGAGATCTCCAAGGAAGAGCTGCTCTCGTTCTGGGGAGGTCTCTCGAAGAGGGCCGATCTCAACGTGCGCACTCACGAAAAGGTCGAGGAGATCACCAGGGGCGGGGACGGCGTCTTCACGGTCCAGACCTCGAAGGGAGTGCACCGCTCACGAAGCGTCATTCTCGCCCTCGGCCGCCGCGGCACGCCGAAGAAGCTCGGCGTCGCCGGCGAGGATCTCCCCAAGGTGATGTACAGCCTGATCGAGGCCGAGGCCTACACGAACGCGAAGATCCTGGTCGTCGGGGGCGGCGACAGCGCGATCGAGGCCGCGATGGGACTCGCCCACCAGAAGGGGAACCAGGTGACGCTGTCGTACCGCAAGGAGGCGTTCAGCCGCATCAAGGAGCGCAACGCCCTGCGAATCGAGGAGTGCATCCGGAAGAAGATGATCCGGGTGATCTTCGAGTCGAATCCGGTCGAATTCCGTCAGCCCTCCGTGCTTCTCGACGTGAAGGGGCCGGTGCAGGAGATCCCCAACGACTACGCCTGGGTCTTCGCCGGCGGCACGCCGCCGAACGACTTCCTCCGGAAGGTCGGGGTCGAGATCGGCACGCGCGACCTCACGGCCGACGTGAAGGAGGAGGCGAAGCTCAAGGGCTACGCCGCCTGAGCCCCGCGGCCCGGACCGGGCGCTACGGCGTCACCGCCGTCAGGCCGCCCTCCTGCCCCGCTGCCGGGAAAGCGCCCGCGGTCGCGTCTTTCGGAACGTGGCGGCCCCTCCAGATCTCGTAGATCGCGGGATACACGAGCAGCTCGAGGATGAACGAGGTGAAGATCCCTCCGACCATCGGCGCGGCGATGCGCTTCATGACGTCGGACCCGGTGCCCGTGGCCCACATGACGGGGAAGAGCCCGATGCACATCGTGGCGAAGGTCATGAACTTCGGCCGCAACCGCTTCGCCGCCCCGTGCACGATGGCCTCGCGCAGCTCGGAGAGATTGCGGAGACGGCCGCGTTGCCGCGCGTCCTCGTGGGCCAGGTCGAGGTACAGCAGCATGAAGACGCCCGTCTCCGCGTCCACTCCGAGGAGGGCGATGAGCCCCACCCAGACACCAACGCTCATGTTGTATCCGGCCACGTACAGGAACCAGATCGCGCCGACCGCCGAGAAGGGTACGGCGAGCAGGATGATCATCGTCTTCACGAGCGAGCGCGTGTTCAGGAAGAGGAGAACGACGACGAGCGCCAGCGTCAGCGGGACGACGGTCTTCAACCTCTCCCGGACCCGCTGCATCGCCTCGTATTGACCGCTCCAGGAGACCGAGCAGCCCGAGGGGAGCTGCAGCTTCCGGCGGAGCAGCTCTCCGGCTTCGGCGACGTAGGAGGCCGGGTCCCTCCCCTCGACATCGACGTAGACATACCCCGTCAGGAGTCCGTCCTCGTCGCGAATCATCGAGGGGCCCCGGCTGACCTGGATGTCCGCGAGATCGCCGAGCGTCACGCGCCGCTCCCCCCCCACCGGCACGAGGACGCGTTTCAGGGCCCCGATGTCGCTGCGAAAGTCACGCTTGTACCGTACGTTCACCGGGTAGCGCGCGCGGCCGTCCACCACCGTGGAGATGTTCTCGCCGCCGATCGAGTTCTCGACCACGCGCTGCACGTCGACGATGCTCAGCGCATAGCGGGCCATGCGCTCGCGGTTCCATCGGATGTCGACGAAATACCCGCCGCCCGTGCGCTCCGCGAAGACTCCCCGCGTGCCGACGACCCCGGGGAGGAGCTTCTCGATCTCGGTCCCGACCCCCTCGATCCCGTCGAGATCGGCGCCCGAGATCTTCAGACCGATCGGCGTGCGCAAGCCGGTCGTCAGCATGTCGATCCGCCCCCGGACCGGCATCGTCCACGAGTTGGTCATCCCGGGAATCGAGAGCGCCGCGTTCATCCTCCCGATCAGCTGATCCTGGGAGATCGTGTCGGGGGTCACGTGCCGCAGGAGTCTCGCGGCCCACTCGGGGGCCCATTCGGAGTACCAGGTGGAGACGTGCCGCCACTGGGAGCGCGGTTTCAGGGAGACGACCGTCTCCAGCATCGAGAGAGGCGCCGGATCCGTCGCCGTCTCGGCGCGGCCCGCCTTTCCGAGCACGTGGTCGACCTCGGGGAACGACTCGAGAATGCGATCGGAAGCCTGGAGCAGCGCTTCGGCCTGCGCGACCGAGATCCCGGGCATCGTCGACGGCATGTAGAGGATGACGCCCTCGTCGAGGGGCGGCATGAACTCCGACCCCAGCGCGAAGAAAACCGGCACGGTCGCCACGACGAGCGCGATCGCGGCGCCTACGACGGCCACCTTCCATCGCAGGGTCCAGCGGACGATCGGCTCGTACACCCCCATGAGAGCCCGGTTGATCGGATGCCGCTCCTCCTGGCGGATCTTCCCGACCAGCGTGACGGTCGCCAGCCTCGCGAGCCACGCGGGCCGAAACCGGAATGCATCGCGCCGCGTGAGGAGCATCCGGAGAGCAGGATCCAGGGTGATGGCGAGGACGGCCGCGATGACCATGGCGAGGGTCTTCGTCCAGGCGAGCGGCCTGAAGAGCCGCCCTTCCTGGGCTTCCAGGGTCAGCACGGGGAGGAATGAGATCGCCACCACCAGGAGCGCGAAGAAGGTGGGCCCGGCGACCTCCTTCACCGCGCCGAGCACGACGGCGCGGTAGTCTCCCCGGCGCCCGTCCCTCTCCCACAGCTCCAGCTTCTTGTGCGTCTGCTCCACGACCACGATCGAGGCGTCGATCAGCTCGCTGAAGGCGATGACGATTCCCGTGAGGGACATGATGTTGGCGCTGATGCCGAGCATCCGGAAGGGAATGAACGACAGGAGCACCGCCACCGGGATGGTGACGATCGGGATGATCGAGCTGGGAATGTGCCAGAGGAAGAGAAGGATGATGAGCGCGACGGTGCAGACGACCTCGAGGCTCGTCTGCTTCACGTTGTCGATCGACCGGCGAATCAGCTCGGAGCGATCGTACACGGGGACGACCTTCACGCCCGGCGGCAGCCCCGGCTCGATCTCCCTGAGCTTCGCCTTCACCCGGTCGATGACGTCGAGGGCGTTCTCGCCGCTCCGCATGACGACGATCCCCGAGACGACCTCACCCCTGCCGTCCAGGTCCGCGACGCCGCGCCGGATGTCGGGGCCGAGCGACACCTCGCCGACGTCCTTCACCCGGATGGCCGTGCCGTCCTCGCTGGCCTTCACGACGATGTTGCCGAAGTCCTCGATGGAGCGCGCGTAGCCCCGGCCGCGCACCATGTACTCCGCGCCGCCGAATTCGAGCAGGCGCCCGCCCGCCTCGTAATTCCCCTCTCGCACCACCTCCGCCACGCGACGCGCCGAGATCCCGTAGGCGAGAAGACGCCCCGGGTCGAGGTTGACCTGGAACTGGCGCGTGAACCCGCCAACGGGGGCGACCTCCGCGACGCCGCGCACCGACTTCAGCTGGTAGCGGAGATTCCAGTCCTGGAACGATCGAAGATCGGCGAGGGAGTGCGTGGCCGAGTCGTCGACCAGGGCGTACTGGAAAACCCATCCGAGGCCGGTCGCATCCGGCCCGAGCTCGGTCTTGACTCCCTCCGGGAGGCCGGGCAGGACTCCCGACAGGTACTCCAGGGTTCGCGATCGCGCCCAGTAGAGATCGGTGCCGTCGTCGAAGATGACGTAGACGTACGAGTAGCCAAAATCGGAGTAGCCGCGCACGGTCTTCACGTGCGGCGCCCCCAGCATCGCGCTCACGATGGGATAGGTGACCTGGTCTTCGATGACGTCCGGGCTGCGGTCCCATCGGGAGAAGACGATGACCTGGGTGTCCCCCAGGTCCGGCATCGCGTCCAGGGGCACGGTCCGGAGCGCCCACACTCCGGCGAGGCACGCGATCGCGACGACGGCGAAGACGAGGGTCTTGTTGCGAACCGAGAAGTCGACGACGCGGTCAATCATGGGGAGCGGTTCCCCGCGGGGTGTCCGCCGGCGGGCCCGCGCTCATCGGGCGCTGGTCCTCAGCCGGCTCTCCGAGTCCACGAGAAACGTTCCCGACGCGACGACGCGATCCCCTTCCTCGAGACCCTTGAGAATCTCGACGCGGTCCCCGAGGCGCCGGCCGATCTCGACCGGCCGGGGCTCGAACGCACCCGGGGCGCGCTCGACGAAGACCCGCTGGCTCAGCCCCGAGTCGAGCAGCGCCTCGACCGGAACCGTGATGACCGGCTCCGCCCGGACCGGCAGCTCGAGATCCACGAACATGTCGGGGCGCAGCACGAATCCTGGATTGTCCGCCTCCAGGCGCAACCGGAGAGTTCGTGAGACGGGATCGAAAAAGGGGGGCGCCTTGCCCACCGTCGCGTACACGGTCGCGTCTCTCTCCTGGACCACGACCCGCACCCGGGCGCCCGGACGAAACATCGGCGCGTCCTCGCCGCCGATGTCGGCCGTAATCCACGCCTTGCTCAAGTCGGCGATCCGGTAGAACTGGGTGCCGGCCTCGAATCTCTGCCCGGGGGAGATGTCGCGACTGAGGACGACGCCATCGGCGGGAGCGGTGACCGAGATCTCGCTCGTGATCTGCCGTGTCCTGCGCAGCTCCTGAATCTGGGCATCCCCCATCCCGAGAGCGCGCAATTGCTCTTCATTATTACGAAGGTTGGTGTTGCTCCCCCGGTTCGGGTCGTCCTCGGTATGGCCGGTTCTCAATCGGTCGAGGCTCACCAGGGAGCCGAGGTACGCCTGCTGGGCATTGCGAAACTCCCGGCTGTACAGCGTCGCCAGGAGCTCGTCCTTCTTCACGAACGTGCCGACGGGATTGTTCCTGACGGACTCGACCCACCCCTCGGCCCCCGCCATCAATCGATAGAGCCGGTCTCCGTCGACCTCGACGCGGCCGGTCGTTCGGACCAGCCGCGGCCCGGAGTCCTTCCGGACGGCCTCCACGCGAACGCCGATCAGCCCCTGCTTTTCCGAGCTGATGAAGACCGTGCCGGGCTCCGTCGCGCGTCCCTTGCCCGGCTCCGCCTCCGCGTAGACGGGTTCCAATCTCATGCCGCAATCAGGGGCCACACCGGGCCTGTCGGAGCGGTAGGCGGGATGCATGGGATCGACGTAATAGAGAACGGGCCTTGCGGGCTGTTCTCCCGTCGGGTCGGGTCCGCCGCTGTACCTCCCGGCCACGAAGGCGAGCACGGCCAGCGCAAGCGTCAAGCCGGCCGCCGCCGACCTCTTCAGCATTTTCTTTCCCGCCATGCCGCTGGACGGAACGGGACCCATCTGCCGATGTTGCCGGAGCGGCGGATGAGCGGCGTTGCGCTCGAGCGAGTCGTCGGACCGGGTGGATTGCCGGGGATCGACGGAGAATCGAGGGCCCCCGTGCAGGCTAGCACAAGCTCACGCGGGCGATTGCGGGGGGACGCGACCGGAACCGGCCCTGTTCAAGACCCTGAGTTCGGTCTGTCGCTGCCATCGCCGGATCCGGCCTTCGCGCCGGCCGCCGAGTGATCCTCAGCACCGGGAGAGGCGTCCGGGCGGGGTCGGGCGAAGCGGGAATCCGCGAGGACGGGGTTCACCACGATCTTCTCGATCGTCGTCTTGTGCGTCTGCTTGGTGCCCGCCACCGCCGTCTCCAGGACGTGCGGGATCATCAGGCCGTCGACGGCCCTGTAATCGCGGTAGAAGATCTCCACGCGATGCGGCTTGCCGTCCATGAGCCGCGGGGTCCCTTCGATCTTCACCTCGAGGAACGTCCTGGCGTCGACCCAGAGGTGCCGGACCTGGCCGCCCTTCAGTGTCAGCTTCAGCTTGTAGGCGTCGCTCCCCTCCACCTTCTCGACGCCGTCGAGCTGCACGGTCGTGCCCTTTTGCGCGTGATCGACCAGCGGGCCGTCCAGGTCCGCCTGAGTGGAGGCCGCCTCCAGTTCCGCCGCGGTGAACGGTTCGACGTCCTTGCGCCCCAGGAACGGCCGCACCTTCCACCCCCTGGCGCCATCGTAGACCTGCACGGCCGTGTCGCGCGCGAACTCGATCTCGGTGCGGCTCTTGCGCGGGCGCTTCAACTCCATCGAGAAGGGAAGCTGCGCGTTCTGCTTGCCCCCGGCGTCCATCTTGCCGGAGAACGACATGGTCCGCACTGCGCGCCACGCCTCGAACCCGCCTCGCGCCGCGATGTTCTTCTCGACGATCTGCTCGACTGCGAGCGCGGTGGAGGGCGCGGGAGCGACGGCCGCAAGGGCGGGGGGCAACGCCAGTGCGGAGACGACAAGCCCTGACAGAAGCGCCGTTTTCCACATCGAGAGTGACTCCTGCAGGCCCCGGGGGCCGCCTAGAGCGGCTCCACGATCAGTCCGTTGGCCCGGAAGCTGCCGATCACCACGTCGACGCGGCTCCCCGCCTTCACGAAGTTTCCCTTGTTCGAAAACAGGATCCAGTACTCGCGGCCGTTCTCGGGCGTGGAGGTCTGGCGCAGTTGACCGACCTTCTCCATCACGGGAACCACCAGCGCGGCGTTGGTTTTCTGATCGACGAGCAGCGGGGAGAGGCTCTTGTCGTTGAGCGTCTTCGCCTTGGTCGCGTCCACGACCCGGTAGCTGAACCGGATCATCGTGCCGGATGAGACGGGCTTGACCCCGAGGATGTCGACACCCCAGACGTTCTGGTAGTACGTCCTCGCGCTGGGGGGCAACGCCGCTCGTCTGGCCGGGCGCACGTGGGTCGCGGCGATACCCGGCTGACTGCTCCCGGCGGCGGCTCCGGGGAGGAGGAGAATGCCGCCTGCGAGAAGCCCGGCGGAGATGAGAGAACCGATGGGGCGAGCCGGCATGTTGAACATCTTCGCGTCCATGATATCAGACCCTTCGAGCGATCACCCTGATGCTCGCGGCCGAGGGGGCGACCGTGCGGGGCCGCCCCCTCCGGAAACTCACTAGTCCGCGTTGAACGTGTCGCTGGTCAGAGTCGTCGCGACACCTCCGGATATCGTTCCTTGAATCGTTATCGAGGCGCTCGACGGGTTGATATTGCCCGCCGGCGTGTACTCAATCTCGACGGTGCACGTCGACCCGAAGCCAAGCGTCAGGCCGGATGCGCACGTCCCGCCGACGACCGCGAAGTCGCCGTCGCCGAACTCCCTGGAAACCTGCGTCGCGCCGGAGAGCGTCAGCGGCGTGAAGCCGGTGTAGGTCAAAGTAATCACGCCGCGATGCACCGTCGTCGTCCCCGTCTCGAGCGGCGGTTCCGGCGTGGCGATGCTCATCGAGCCTCCCTGGTACGGGCAGAGGTATGCGCTGGGGATCGAAACGCCCGTGGAGTCCTTCCCGGGTATCGATTCCAGCCCCCTGTCGAAGCGAGTCACGAGATAGTAGAAGGCCGTCCCCAGCGGAGGCGTGGCCGTGTCGTGAACGTTCTGAGTGGACGTCGGCCCGACCGGGTTGAGGCAGGCGTGGTTGTAGGAGAACGGCTGACCGTCGACGATCCAGCCGCGGTAGACGTTGAACTGGCCGGGCGCGTCGCTCCACGCGATCCGCGTGCCGGCGCCATTGTGCGTCAGCGTCAGGCTGCTTCGCATCTCCGCGGGTGTCGAGACGGAGGCGTCGAGGCAGAAACCACTGCTGCAGACGCCCCACGTGCTCGGGTCGCCCGTATCGCAGGAGCTTCCGACGGTCTTGGCCGGGTTGGAGCACTGGCCCGTGCCGGTGTCGCAGACTCCCAGCTCGTGGCACTGGTCGGCAGCCGCGCAGACGACCGGGTCGCCGCCCACGCAGACGCCCGCCTGGCAGCTATCGGACTGGGTGCAGGCGTCCCCGTCGTTGCAGGGGGTGCCGTCGAGGGCGCCCGGACGGGCGCAGACCCTGGAGACCGCGCTGGTGCGGCCGGTCAGACTCACGGTCTGGGGAACGTCGTCGGCCGAGTCGGTGACGACGGTCACCTCGGACTCGAAGGGGATCTCCTCGCCGTCGGACGGCGTGGAACCGGCGGCCGTCATGAGACCCTGCGCCGCGGTGGCCGCGGCCTGCGTCGGCGCGAACCGGATGCCGAGAGTGCAGCTCGTGCCGGCGGGGAGAGCGAAGACCGGGCTCGATCCGCAGTCGTTACCGCTGGTCGGTGGAACCTGGACGAATCCCACTGCGGTGGCGATGCCGGGGATGCTGACGGCAAGGTCGGTGGAGCCGGCGTTGGTCAGCGTCAGGTCTTGAACAGGGCTGACGGTGTCGACGGGCACGTGGCCGAAATTGAGGGAGTTCGCCGAAATGGCGGTCGGCCCCGAGGAGGGAACGGGGGCCTCGACGGCTCCGAGATCGACCCGGCTGTTGCTCTTCCTGTTCGTTCCGAAGAAGTCGAGCGTCGGCGCCACGGTGTAGGTGTTGTTGATGGTCGCGCTCGACTCGACGACACCAATCGTCGGGGTCGTGTTCGGGTCCGTGGTGGCCGGAACATACCTGCCCAGCAGCGAGCCGCTCGGGCCCAGGAGGGTCAGCGGACCGTAGGCCATGTTGATCCAGTTGTTGGCCTCGTCCACGGTCGCCGCCGGGGTCAGCGAGAACACCGGGTTCGGGATGTTCTCCTGAGCGACACCCGGGGGCACGATGTAGCCCGTCGTCCCGTAACAGCCGTTTCCGGCACCGCACTCGGGGGGCACGCGGGAGCCGTTGCAGTACTCCCTCGCCACGTTCGGATCCGCCGCCAGATCGCTCCCGGTGGAGTATCCGGTGAGGTCGGTCAAGATCGTTCGGACGGGGGCGAGCGTGAACCCCGACTCATGCGTGGTCGGCGTGTCGTCTCCTCGGACGCCGATGTCCCAGTATCGAGGCGTCCCCGGAGCTGTCGCGCACTGGCCCGTCGACGCCTGGCTCAACGCGGGATCCAGCGCCACGCTGCTCTGCTGGCCGAGGACGCCGTTGTTCGGGTCGGGGTCGGTCACCTTGATGTGGAACGCCCGATTGTGCCAGAAGACGTTGTTCGCCAGCACCGGCAGGGAGACCTCGGCGCACAATGTGTTGAGCACGCAGGTTCCACCCGATCCGGAGCACTGGGCGTTGGTCGCGCAGTGGCCACCGGGGTTGCTTCCGCCCGAACAGACGCCGTAGGGGTT
This sequence comes from Acidobacteriota bacterium, assembly GCA_016195325.1. Classification (NCBI taxonomy): domain Bacteria; kingdom Pseudomonadati; phylum Acidobacteriota; species Acidobacteriota bacterium. The sequence continues at coordinate 76,845 of JACPZX010000062.1, read as the reverse complement.
CGCCGCCAGGCCGTCGTTCGGGCAGATGAGCGAGCCCGACGCCGTCGGCAGCGAGCCCGAGAGATTGGGCGTGTTGGTCATCGTCACCAGCCCGGCGGGCTGGTCGTGCTCCTCCGTGCACCCGGGGCACGTCGGGGGCACGCTCGACGTCGGGGCTCCGAACGAGTTGAAGAGAACCCCCGCCGAAGCCGTCGTGTCGTTGTTCACGACCGAGTTGTTGATGAAGCTCACTCTCACTGCGTCTTGCAGCGAGACACCGCCGCCGTCCCATCCGGCGACGTTGTCGACGATGATGTTGTTCTGGAGCTTGACCTGGTACCAGTTGGCGGGCGTCGTCGGGAAAGCCCCGACCTCGGTCCCGTTGACGAGCTGCAGCCGGATGCCGCCGCCGCTTCCGCTCTCGGCGGTGTTTCCCTGGATCAGGTTGCCGTCCACCAGGAGGTTGGGCCCGGCGCCCTCGGTGAGGCCGGGGGGGCAGTCCACGTCCGTGTTGGTCCCGCACTCGAGGCGCTGGCAGGTCTCCTGATCGCACGTGCCACCAGGGCACTGGCTGGCGGGGCCGGTCGGGCTGCACGCGGCGCCGTCGTTCGTGCTGCCGTTGCACGAATAGGTCGGGCACAGGTCGCCGGCCGCCGCACACACCTCACCGGATCCCACGCCGAGGGCGTTGGCGCACTGGAGGGCCTGACCGTCCGGGCCTGCGCCCGCGATCAGCAGGCCACCGCCGTGGGTCGCGATGGTCGGGTTGTTGCTCTGGTTGAACAGGATGACGTTGTGGGTGATGCCGCCGCTCCCATTCGGGTCGCTGTAGATGAACCCGAGGTGGGCCACGCCGCCGCCGTCACCCGCGCTCAGGTTGCCGCAGACGAAGTTGTTGTCGAACCTGTAGTAGTCGGAGCCCGTGGTGAAGGTCACGCCGCCGGCGGCCGCAGGAGTTGTCGAGTAGAGCGAATCGCCGTAGGAGGCGTTCCGCGTGATCGCATTGTGATGAACGTCGACGTTCGCCTGCAGCCAGTACGGAAGCTGCGTCCCGGCCGGACACCTGGGCCCGTCGCCTCCGTTATTGCCACCACCGGTGCCGCAGGCGGTCGCGAGGATTGTGGCGTCGAGCGGTGGGACCGAGACCGCCGGGTCCTGGGGAGAGATGCTCGGATCGCCGAACTCCCCCTGACCGATGCTGACGCCGCCGGAACTGGTCCCCGCGTTCCCGAAGACCCTGTTGTTGGAGACCTCGAGGTTGTGGGTCCAGCCGTGGGCGAAGATGCCGCCACCCCCCTGCGAGCTGTTGGTCAAGGTCAGGCCGTCGATCCTCGAGGGATTGCAGAGGAAATTGGCCGGGTAGTTGTTGCAATCCTGGGTGCTGTCGGTCAGCCGCGTCGTGCCCAGCGGGAAGACCGCCTCGGTGCCGGGCTCGAATGCGTCGGCGCCGTGATAGTCCACTCCCTTCGCGAGGACCGTGATGCCGGCCCCCTCGTACGCTCCCATGATCGTCGGCTCCTGGAGGAGCTCCGCCAGGTTGCCGTTGACGGTGGTGTCCCAGTTGACGATCCCCTCGAGCGGCACGCGATCCACCATGATGGGCCTGCCGTCCGGTCGTCCGTCCGGTCCCAATCCAAACAGGCTCAGAACCTTTTCGCGCCAGGGATCGATCTTCCCGGCGGGGATGGGCCTCGCGTTGATCATCACGGAGGCTGCCCCGACGCCCTGCAGGCGGACGGGCTTCCACATGATGACCATCTCGTCGTACGTCCCGGGCTTGACGATGATCAGATCGCCGGGGACCGCGGCGTCGATCGCGGACTGGATGGCGCTGTCGTCCGCGTTCTCGCCGTTGACGTACGTCGGGGGCTTGCCGCCGATGGTCACAGTGACCGCGTCGACGGTCTGCTTCCCGTTGCCGGCGGTGATGACGAGCTCTCCGCACCTTTCAGGGGCGCCCGTGACGCCGCGCTGGCGGATGGGGCACTGCGGCACCGAGCCGGGAACGCCGACGGTGATCGTCGTGTCGCTCCATGTCTGGATGCTCGCGGCCACGCCGCCGATCGTCACTCTCGAGACCGTGGTGCAATTCGGATCGCCCGCGATCGGCGCGACGCATTGACTTCCGAAGCCGTAGTGACGCGTGATGAACTTCTGGTTGTACGGAGCCGCGGTGGCCGACGGCCCGGAGTATGCGGGATTGGGAACGAGCTGGTCGCCCAGCGCCGTGATGGTGAGCGTGTTCCCCACGGTGATCGAGGCGGTCGCCGTCGCCCGGACGCACGTGGTGCCGTTGATCGTGCACCCCGGGGAGCCGATGGTGACGTTCGGATCCGACGAGTAGCCCGATCCGCCGTTCGTGAGGCTGAGCGAATCGACGCTCATGAACGTATTGGCCGTCGCCGTGGTGCCATTGAGGCAGAGCCCGCCGCCGCAGGTCGCGCTCGTGACGCAGACGGCTCCCGGGGTCGCCCCCAGCACACAACGCGTGCCCGGCGGAGTGATGACGACCGAAGGACGGGAGGTGTACCCCGAACCGTTCGAGGTCAGAGCCAGGCTGGCGAGGTTGAGCGTCGCCACGGCCTGCGCGCCGCTGCCGTTGCCGCCCGCGAAGGTCCCGCTCGTGCCGGTATACCCCGAGCCGCCGTTGGAGACGGTGATCAGATTCACGCTCAGGAAGACGCCCGACGTGGTGCCCACGTTGGTCGCCGTCGCCGTCGTGCCTCCCACCGGGGCGGCCGTGAACGCCACCGTGGGGCGAGAGGTGTAGAGAAGTCCGCCAGAAGTCACGTCCGCGCGACTCACCTTCCAGAAGGAGCCGAACGAAGTGCCCGTGTTGGTCGCGACGGCATTCGCGTTGGCGATGCAGGTGCCGCCGGCGCCGCAGGTGCTCTGCCCCGTCCCGACGCACACCGCGTTCGGGGTCGGGCCGTTCGAGCAGTGGTTGCCCGCGGGCGCGGGCGCAAAGGTGACCGTGACACGCGAGGTGTAGCCGTTGCCGGGGTTGGTCACGGTGACGCTGCTGACGTTACCGCCCGTGAGGCTGCACGTTCCGCCGACTCCGCAGGTCGCGCTGGTATTGCATCCAGCTCCCGGAGTCGGTCCGAGGAGGCACGATCCCAAATTGAAGACAGCCGAGGCCGTCGCCTGGACGCAGGTGGTCCCGTTGATGGTGCACGGGGGCGCCGGAACGGTGACAGCGGGCGCCGAGGTATAACCGGATCCCTTGTTACTGGGCGTGACCTTGTCGAGGCTCAGGAAAGTGCTGGCCGCCGCGCCAGTCCCGCCGGTGCCGGTGTTGGTGAAGGTCGCGGTGGGTCGCGCGATGTAACCGGACCCCGAGTTGCTCAGGATGATCGAGCTCACCCGCATCGTCACCGGGAAGATGCCGCCGGTGCCGTCGGGGAAGGTGACGGTCGGGCTGGAGGTGTATCCGCCCCCGCCGCCGCCCGTCGGGACACTGACCGTGTTCACTCTCATCGTGGCCGCGGCTGCGGCGCCGGAGCCGCCGGCGATGCCGTTGGGGTCAATCGTGACGGTGGGGACGCTCTGGTATCCGGATCCGTTCGAGTTCGGTGTGACGGCGGTGACCTTCATGAACGTGACGGCCGCTGCGCCGCTTCCACCGCTCGTGAGATCGAAGCTCACCGTGGGCCGCGCGGTGTAGCCGGCACCTTGATTGGTGAGCGTCAGGCCCGTCACAGGACCTCCCGGCCCCGCGAGAACCCAGGGTCCGGCCCCGAACCCGTTCACTTCCTTTACCGCGGGTGTGGCGCTTGGATAGTCGCAATCGGGGGGGTTGTATCCCTCGGCGAACGCCATGACGGGGACGACCGGGGTGTCAAGGTAGGCGGTCTGCCCCGGCATGAGCGACCATTCGTAGCAGAACTGGCTGTATCCCGGGTTGTAGAGGGGATCGACGCTGCCGTTCGCCAGCGTCGAGTCGTTCATGCACGCGACGACCATCTGCGGCCCGTATCCGGTCGGGTTGGGCGGATTGACCTCCCACGTCGAGTAGTGCAGTCCGTCGAAATCGCCCCACTGGTCGGTGTACGCGCGTGAGACCTCGTTCCCGGTCCAATCCTTGAACGAAACAGGCAGGTTGGGGACGGCGAATTTCTCGCCGTAGTTCGGAGAGAAGGGGTCGAACTCCGAGGCGAAGTCGTCGGTGACGATTCCCGTGATGTGCGCGGCGACGTGCGTCGAGGTGAAGACGTAGAACTTCGCCAGCGCCGTCGACTGGTCCTCGAGCGTGACCTCCTTGCGATCGCAGAGATGCCGCGAGGCTCCGGCGAAAGGCGCGGCCTGCGCGGCCTGCGGGAAGAGGCTCATGTAATCAGGGACGACGCGGAGCTGGCCGATGCAGGGCCAGAACTTCTCGATGCTCCCCGTGTCCCCCTCGGTCCTCGGGGTGATCCCCTCGTTGACGGTGTGGTTCAGCGGGTTGTCCGCGTTGAACTCGCTGTCCACCTCCGCCTGGTCCGGCATGATGAAGATGCTGCCGAGGCCGCCGAACTGCTGCGTGACCGGCGCGATGTAGACGTCGCCCAGGAGGATGTTCTTGTCCTCTTCCTTCACCAGCTCGTAGCCGGGGGGGGTGATCATCTCCACGACGTACTTGCCGGCGGGAAGCATGGGGGTGCCGTCGACCGGGTTGGTCGTGCACCCGGTGCAGTTGGTCTTGTTCGGCAGGCCCGTCGTGCCGTTTCGGGTCACGACGCTCGGGAACAGGTACATGCCGTCGTACGGCGCCGGTTGGACCTGGTTGAGCATGGCCATGCCGTCGTAGCACTTGAACTGGGAGTTCTTCGGCAGGAACATCCCCGGATTGAGCCACTGCGTGCTGTCCTTGAGCGTGAAGAAGAACGAGCTGTTCGGATCCTGCCCCGGGCAGTTCATGTTGGGGATTGGCTTCCCATCGGACGAGAGCAACGGCATCCCATTGGGATCCATCCGGAACCCCTGAGCCCAATCGTCCCAGCTCGTGGTGCTGGTGGTGTCGATCAGCGTGAGGGTCTCGGTCCCGTCCTTCGCCATCCCCCTCTTGTACAGGTTGATGGTGACGTGCGGAACGAGCGGTTCCCACGAGAGCTGGAGGAGCAGCTGCGGGTCGTCGAACGGCCGCGTCGAGGCGTAGACCACGTGGCCCTTGATGCCGCCGTTCTCACCGTCCGCGAAGGGCGCCTTGCCGAACTCGATGAACTGCGTCTCGCCCGCGAATCCCTGCCAGGCCTCGGTGCTCACCCAGGGGGGATCGATGCGGCCGGTCGACGAGTTGGCCGGCAGCGCGGTGGTGTTCGGATCGCTGATCGTCTCGCCGGCGCAGTCGCCGTCGTTGCAATAGACGGCGCCCGGGACGCGCAGGTCCGCCGGCAGATGGAACTCCTCCGTCGTGTTCGCGACGTTGGCCGCGAGCACCGAGCCGCCGCCGCCGGGTGTCCCGTCCGCGGGGCCGCCGGCGTCGTAGATCACGTGCACGCCCGTCTGCTTGTAGCGCGCCGTGTCGGCCTCGAGGATCATCCAGTTGAAGAAGGGGAAGATCTCGTTGAATCCCGCGTAGCCGTCGAGATCGGTGTTGTTGAAGCCCATGAAGCTTCCGTCCCGGTACCGGAGGTTCGTCGAGACGAGGGGAAGGCCGGGCTCTTCCGTCTGGGAGACGCCGTCACCGTTCGTGTCGAAGTAGGTGCGGGTGGCCAGGTTCGTGCGCCACTGCATGATGGGGATCTCGCCGAGATCCTTCGACGGCGTGTTCTGGTCCAGCACGACCCCCGTCGAAAGGCCATCGACGATGATGTCGTTCCACTGGTCGAAGACGGTGATCTTGTGCTTTCCGGGCGGCAGGCCCGTGAACGTGAAGGAGCCGTCGGCGGCGCACTTGACGAATGCGAAGTCGGACCCGCCCGGATCCCCGAGGCTGACGTAGCACTGCGTGAAGCCGAGGGAGTCGAACGTGCCGCTGCCGTAGATCCTCTGGTCGGGTGTACGGCTGATGCGGGCCGACGAAATCTGTCCCGTCAGGGTGTGGCTGCACGTCTCGCCGGTCGCCAGGTGCTGGCAGACGCGCTCCTTGCGGTTGTTGATGATCTTCGGGTTCGCGAACCCGATGGAAACGTGGAACCCCGCCGGCCCGAACTCCTGGAAGTAGGCCGGCTCCTGGGGCCGGATGAAGGCCTCGTGAGGCTTCGTCCCGTCCAGCGTGTTCGTCTGGAGCCACTCCTCCCCGCGAGCCAGCCGGTCGGCGGCCGGCGACGCCACCACCTCGTACAGTCCCGGATAGAGGTTCTCGACGATGACCTGCCCGGCAAGAGGCGACAGGGTCTGGCCGTCCGACTCGAACTTGGGGCACGTCACGATCATGCCCACCAGCCCGTCCGCGAGGCAGACTCCTCCCCCCGTGCAATCGGTATCGGCGGTGCACGTCGCGCCTGCGTTCGTTCCGCGCTTGCAGAGCTTCGGAGACGTGGAGGATATCGGGCACGCGTCGAGACCTGTCGCCGGATCCCTCGTCCCCGCGAGCGCGTTGCTCAGCGGCATGTTGAACATGTCGTAGGTGGGCTGGCCCGTCGAATCACCGAGGCCGCCGGCCTGGTCGAGGAGGACGATGTTGAATCCCCCCAGCCCCGGCTCGTTGGGGGCCAGGATGTCCACACCGCCGCCCGCGTCCACCTCACCGTTGAGCGGGTTGTCGTCCTCGAAGACGAACGCCGTGAGCTTCGCCGCTGGGAACGGGGTCTGCTGGACCTTCACGTCGACGGCGGTCTGCCCGGCGCTGATCGGCGCGCCGCCCATGCCGTGGCCGCAGGCGCCTGTCCCGGGGGCGAAGTCCGAGAAGATGGACGGGCAGTCCTTCGCGATGCTGAACGGTCTTTGCGGACCATTTGGATCGTTGGGATCCACCGGGACCGGGCCGCCGGCGCCGTTGACCGTGGCGTTCGCTCCATCTCCCGGGAGGATTGAAATGTAGTAGCGCTTGTTCGAGTCGAGATGAACCTGGTTGGGATCGACGGCCGCCATCTGCGGGGCATTGGGATCACCCGGACGGCAGCCTCCGTTGCCGATGTCGCACACCGCCGGGACGTGGTCGCCGGAGTTGGGATCGAGGATCGTCTGGTTCACCTCGCACGAGACGGCGCCCACGCAGCCTTGCGCGACGAGAGGCATGTAGCTCGAATGGAAGCTGGTTCCCAGATTCGGAACGTACCCTCCGCTGCTGACCTGATTGTTGGCGTCGACGTGGAACGTGCGGTCTTCCTCGATGATCCAGCGGTAGTCCGTGACCGGCACCGGGGCCACGACACACGCATTCAGCGCGGGACAATCCGAGATCAATTTGCACGCCGTTCCCGAAACGCTGCAATGACCTCTGCCGGAGAGGGTGCTCGGCCCATCCAGCACTTGAACCGCGAGCAGGCTCGCGCCGTTGAACGTCACGGTGACCGTCGCCGCCGCGCTCGAGGTGTTCTGGGAGTTCCTCGCCTTGTACTGAAACGTGACCGAGCTCGTGGCCGGGTCGACGGGAATCGTGTTGGGGACAGCGACGAACGATCCGTCGGCGTTCAGCGTGATGCTGCCGCCCAGAACCACGAAGTTCGGGTCCATTTCGGCGGTCAGCGGGTGCCCCTGGGGATCGGTGTCGTTCGCGAGCACCCCGGGCGGAGCGATCGCCAGACGCGACGCGATGTCGCTGGTGTACGCGTCGCCAGCAGCGCTCGGGGCTCCGCCCATGCATCCGGAGACGGACGCGCAGTTGTCCAGCGAGACCTTCGCGACGGGGCCCGATCCATTGGCTTGATAATAGAAATGGTCGCTGAGCGTGCTCGGGCTGCTGGGCACGTACGTGAACGTGCCGTCGGGGCGCAGCGTGAGTGTCCCGCCGGTCACCGCACACGGCTCCGCCGAGATTCCGCACGTTCCAGTCATCGTGTGGACGCCATAAACGTTCGAATCGTTGGCGATCACGCCCTTGGCCGGATCCGTGATCTTGATCGTCTTCCCAGGGATGAGGAAGTACTGGTCGTCCGTCGCGGACGCGATCACCGGCACGATGGTCCCCGGCGCCGTGCCGCCATCCACGCTGATGTACCCCTGCATCCCGCCGTCGCGCTGATTGTTGGTGGAGAGGCTCAGCTGGCGATCGAACACCGGAATGGCCGCCGCGGAGTACAAGTAGCTCGGGTCGGTCGGGCTCAACACGACGTCGTACGTCTTGCCCGCGGCGAGGAAGACCTCGCTCTGGATCCTGGGCTTCCCGGGGAGGCGATTGCCGTCCTCCGCGACGAGGGCCATGTTCATGCCCACCACGGACGGGACATGCATGCGGAGGCCCGCGTTCACGAAGCGCAAGAGGACGGTTCCCGCCGGGGGAACGGCTCCCGCTGAGAACGTCGAGGCCGCCGGGTTCGTCTTGTCGAAGGCGACCCCGTTGATCATGTAGTAGCGCGGGTCGTAGTTCACCGCCGGCGGGTAGCATGCCGCGGCGCCGCCGCTGCAGAGGATTCCGGAGAGGGTCAGCTCGGCGTCGATGACCGCCCCCAGCGGGGATCCGACGCGCGTCAAGCAGGGGTTGTTGGGATCGGGCGTGACGGTCACGCCAGGAGCGGCGGAGTAACCTCTTCCCGCGAAGTCGAGCGCGAGATCGGTAATGGCGCCGTTCGCGTCGACCGCGGCAACGTGGCCCATGGCGTTCGCGTCGGCTCCCCCTCCCGAAAAGACGAGGAGGTCGCCCGCGCAATAGCCGCTGCCGGAGATGGGGTTGCCGCTGTTCGGATCCAGCGCGACGGAAATGGCGCTGACGACGTCCCTCAGGACGCGCGACGACGTCTCGCTGAACCCCGTCAGGTGGACGACGCCGGTGACAGGATCCGCGATCTCGTCGTTCTGCGACGGATCGATCTCGCTCAGGAGAAGAGGAACGTCCGCGTCGTAGGAAACCGGGAAGCCCGCGTCGGAGACGATCAGAACGCCGTAAAGGCCCATCGGCCCCTGGATCGACGGGTGAGTCCCCGACTCGATCAGGTAGGTGCCGGCCCGGAGGGAGGGCCACGTCACCGCGTCGGTCGCCCCGCTGGCGATTTCCTTGCTCCCGAACGACTGGATCCTGTCGGGCTGCGACGGCGGCGTGAAGACGGGATCTGTCGCGGAACCCTGCACGGGCCAGGTCGGCCCCTGGATCGCATGCGAAGGGCTCGGGACCTTGATCGGGTGGCCGAGGTCGCTGCTCAGCTGGCCGACGATCACCAGCGACGTCGGGACGCCTCCCGGAAGACTGTTCGTGAGGTTGATCGTCAGCGCAGAGCCGGCCGCGGCCCGGATGAGCGGCGGCTGCCAGGTGTTGGGATCCTGAGCCGAGCCGGTCATCGCCGTGCAGGTGGGAAGCGTGTTCGGATCCGTGCTGCTGGTGTTCGGATCGCACGCCAGCCCCCACATCGGAACCGTTCGCCCGTCTGGCAGCGTCACTGACGTCTGCTTCGCGGTCAGATCGACTTGCGCGAACGAAGCACCCGCAGTGAGGAGGAGAACGGCGATCGCGCTGGCTGTCGCCCTGGAAATCGTCCTGAGTGTTGGGGAATGCATTAACGCTCCTCCTCGGCTCTCACTTTGACTCATCAATAGGGAACGCCTGCGGATCGACCAGCATCATCATCAACATCCCGCCCGGGAAGGCGTTGTTGGTGGTGATCTCACGCTCGTTGTGCGAGTGCCACATGAAAGCGAAACCTGCCTCGGAGCCCGGGTCATTCGCAACCGTGCCGGAGGGCGGAATCGGCGTGGGGCCGACGGCTCTCGCCGCGGCGTCCGGGCCCAGATAGGGACTGCCGCCATACCAGGGCCCGTTGGCGAGGATCCCTGCATCCGGGAGCGTGATGGGGCCGCCGCTCCCGACATCACCTGCCGGATGCGCCTCGAGCGCCCGGTTGTGGTCCCCGCACCACTCGTAGTAGTTCGGCTTGAGCGCGACAGTCGCGTGATCAATCGGATTCGGCTTCCCGGTGTAGTAGCCGTCGGCGTCGGGCGTGCAGGGGCTCGGATCGCACAACCCGGTCACGCACTTCTGGCCGGACGGGATCGCGGGGCAATTGGCGTCAGTGACGCACGGGACGCTGCTCAGCTTGTGGCCGTAGACGTCCCAGTTCAGCCCCTTGCCGGTCCAGTAGAAGATCCCGTCCATCGCCTGCCCGGGGGTGGTCGTGGTCGTGAACAGCAGCGGTCCGGCGAGCATGTTCGGATCCGCGATGCTCTCGAGGAGGTTCCCGTCGCGGGCGAGCACGCGCACGTGGTTGCCGTGCTCGTGGAACGGATGCTGCCAGCGCCCCTGCCCGATGATCCGCAGAAGGACCAGCTCCCCCGGGTGCATGTGCGGGTTGCCGTTGTAGGGCTGGTGCGCGTACTGGACGGCGTAGACCGGATCCATGTCGTCCGGCATGGAGCGGCCGTTGATCATGAAATAGGCAGGATGGTAGTTCTCCGTCCGGACGTTCATGCAGCCGGCGTGGCTCATGCAGGCCTGGTCCTTCTGATCCTCCGCCTGCCTGTGAATGGCCGGGTCGATCTCGGAGAACTGGAAGAGGTACTCGCGCTCGTAGCAGGTCATCGAATGGTCGTAGGCGGAGGCGGCGAGCCTGTAGTCCGTCTGGCCATCGGGCAATGTCGGGCTCACGGGGATGCACCCCGTCGAGGTGGCGGGAAGAACGACGATGGCCCCGTAGAGCCCCATCTCGATCTGCAGGTCACCCTGCGTCCCGCTGTAATAAGAGTGCGTTCCGGCCTTGCCGGTCGTGTCGAACGTGTAGGTCACGCTGCCGCCGGGAGCCGCTTCCTGCGTCAGGAGGCCCGTCTCGCCGCCCGTCGCGGTCACGGAGAAACCGGGGAAGAGGATCGACGTGTTCCCCGCCGCGGCCGGCAGGTTGTTGGTGAGCGTCACCTTGACGAGGTCGCCTTCCTTGACGATCAGCGTCGGCCCCGGGATCTGCATCGATGGGCAACCGCCGGTCGGAGCCGCGATCGCCGCCGGCGCGAACCCGTCCGGCTGCGCCTGGCATCCGTACCCCCAGGAGTACACCATCAAGCCGTCGGGCTGGCTGATGAACGCCGCCTCGGCGCTCAGGCTGAACTGCGGCGTCCCGGCGCCGCCCGTGATCCCCGGAGTTGCGGCCCCCGCCGGCGCGGCGAGCATCGCCGCCGCCATGAGGACGACCAGGGGCAGCCCGGCATTCGCGATCAGCTTCCTGTTATTCACCTGGCTCATGGCTGCTCCTCAGTTGCACTTCTTGGTGTCTGGATTGAATCCCGAAAGGCAATTGACGATGTGCACCTCGGTCATCAGCCCGCCGAAGTTCTCGGCGTCGTTCGAGAGGTGGTCGAGGTTCGGCGTGTAAAGCGCGTACGTGCTGCCGGCGGGGTACTTGACGCTGTCGCTGGCGTCGAGGATGACGTCGATCGACTCGCCGCCGGCCAGAGTGATCGAGTTCGTGTAGTAGTCCATGTTGACCCCGGCCATGTCGCGCAGGAGCCGCGCGTTCAGGCCGACCACGTGCATCGGAACCCCGAGCGAGGCCAGCGTCTGGTACTCGGTGACGTCGAGGTCCGCGATGCGGAGAAGGGCCTTCCCCCCCTCCGGGATGTTGATGATGGTCGGGAGCGGCTGCGATGCGTGCGTCGCGCCGTCCACCGACTGCGTCTCCATGTGGCCCTCGGAGACGGTATCCGGATAGCTGCGCCCGTTCAGAAGGAAGTACTTGTCCTTCATGTCGGTGAACCCTTCCGGGTTGAAGGTCATGCCGACGAAGTGGAAGTTGGCGTCGAAGCCGTGGATCTGGATCGGGTACTCGACGTCGTAGGCGGTCGAGCCGTCGCCGTCGTTGTAGGCGTACAGGTAGGGCCGGCCCGTTCGGGGGCTCGCCGCCTGCGGGACGGAATTCGCCGGGGGGAGCGGCGTCGAACACAGGATGTCCGACGAGCAGTTGGAGGCCTTGCGCAGGTCAGCCTGATCGGCGACAAGCGACGCGCGAAGGGAATTTCCGGGGGGCACCTTGTTCTGCCGCGGCCTGACGTAGATCTGGCCGACCATCCCCATCTGGAGGTGTTCCGGGGGGGTGATGTGGCAGTGCCAGAAGTACGTCCCCGCGTCGGGCGCAAGATAGTAATAGGTGAAGCTGCCGCCGATGTTGATGGCCACGGAGGCGTCCGGGACGCCGTCAAAGTAGGCGGAAGCATTGGGGTAACCGTGGAAGTGGACGGTGTGCTGCTCGAAGAGATCCGGGCGCATGATCTGGCCGACGTTCGTGAGCGTCAGGAAGAACTCGTCGTCCTCGTCGATCGCCATGAGCGGCGCCGGCATGTTTCCGTTCATGACGCCGACGTCCATGATGGGGCGCGGGTCGACGTGTCCGGTCAGCGCTCCGTTGGCATCCACGTCCGGGACCAGGCCGACGGCGCCGTTGAACAGAGTCGTCAGCGGATCGTCCAGAGAGGGCGAATAGTTCGGCATGTTGAAGACCGAGGGGACCTGCGTGCCGGGCAGTCCGTCTCGGATGTCGGCGAGACCGGAGAGCGGCCCGAACGCGAACAGGTAGGTCTGCGTGCCGTCCGCCATGGTGGCGAACCCGTCGCCGCCGGAGATCTGCTGGCACTTGATGCCGCCCAGGTTTGGATCCGGGTGCAGGGGCGTGGCGGGCGGACACTGGACTCTGAACGACTGCGCGCTCGCGGTCGCCGTCACCAGGGCCAACACCAGCACCGACAACCCCAGGTGGTGAATCTTGCGATGAATCATCCTCGCGCCCTCCTGCGATGCCCCTTCGGCACACACCGCTCGTGGGACAGTGACGATGCTGAATCCCGCAACACCGCGTCTCCAACGCGCAGCCTGCCCGGCCCATCCGGTACCGAACAACCTGGCGAGCCCGCTTTCGCGGAGAAGAGATCGCGCGGAGGCCGCCGCCAGGACTCCAACAAGACGAATCAAATCCCGAGTGTGAAGCGCCACGTGGACCTCCTGCCGTTGCGTTGTCGATCGGACGTCACGCCTGACAGCCAGCCGCCGACGAGCGGGCGGAAGATCGGCTCGACGGGGGTTGGCCTTCGGCAGATGGACGAGGGGGGATGACGGCGCCCCATTGCGGACGGCCTCGACGTGATGCGGAGGCCGGATCACGCGCAGAAGCTGGGCGGCCGGAATGACGGTCCGGAGTGAAGAGACTTTCGGTGTCGACGGGTGCGGGGCATTCCTTCCCATCAACGGGCGGCTCCTTCGTCCGCCCGGCACGGCTGCTTCGTCAGCTCCTCGGGAGTTCCATCTCGAATGCTGGATCGGGGGGGCGGGAATCAATCAGCGCTGACAGAGGGGCGGTCTGGCACCCGATCGAATCGACGGCACGTGGCAGGCTCGTGCAGTCTCTGCTGAACAGCTCCTCGAGCGTGTTCGGCATCCCCACCCCCCCCGATGGTGGACACGGTCCACTGATGAAAATTTCCCCAGAGTCGCTATATTTATCCGGTGTATCTGGGTTTTCGTCAATGTCATGTCTTTTCGGAAAAGCGTGGAAGGATTTCACTTGGAATATCATACGTGAAAGCCCTGCGCCGTCTCTCAGGAAACCCAGTATTTGTTTCTAAGGAAAACCCTAGGACATGGGAGAGGCGGGGAGCCTCACGTCAGGGCGCGATCACTTTCCATGCTGACGATGAGTCCAGAGGATGGCGAACTGCACGAGCTTGCGCGTGCTCGGCAGCGCCAGCTTCTCCTTGATGTGGGTCTGGTAGGTCTCGACCGTCTTGACGCTCAAGTGCAGTTGTCCGGAGATCTCCTGGACCCCCATCCCCGTCCCGATCAGCTCGAACACCTGCAGCTCCCGATCGCTCAAGCCCGAGATCGGGGAGATATCCCCATCCCCTCCGCCGACCAGCAGCCTCTTGAGCAACGGCGGAGAGAGACCGTCGCTGAGGTACACCTCTCCTTCGAGGAGCTTGCGAATCGCGATCACGACCTTTTCGCTGGCCTCGTGCTTGGTGAGGTAACCCCACGCGCCCGCCCTGAGGGCCCGCTCGACATGGAACGATTCGTCGTGCATGGACAGCACGAGGATCGCCGTGTCGGGGAACTCTCTCTTGACCTGCTTGATGAGATCGATCCCGCTGCCTGACTTGAGGGACAGGTCGACGATGACGACCCTCGGCTTGAGGGTGGAGACCTGGAGCCATCCCGACGCCTCGTCGTCGGCCTCACCGCACACGATCATGTCCTGTTCCTGCGTGATCAGCATGGCCAGGCCCTGCCGGACGATCGGGTGATCGTCGATCAGCACGATGGTGGCCGGCTCCTTCTTCTTTCCCGGGTCCTGGGCGCTGGCGCGTCTTGTCATTGAGTGTGACTCCCCTCGTGTTTACGTGAAGCGACAGGTCACCAACGTGCCGCCTGCGGGATTCCCGCTGAACTCCAGGGTGGCGCCGATCACTCCCGCGCGATACCGCATGAATCTCAAGCCGATGCCTTCGTGCAGCGACGGCAGGCCGGGAAACCCGACTCCATCGTCCCGGATGCGCAGGAAGTTCGCGTCCGACGTGCTGTTCAACGAGATCAGGATCGAGATCGCTTTCCCATGACGCAGGGCGTTGCTCACCGCCTCCTGCGCGATCCTGAAGAGGTGGGTCGTCTTGGAGCGGCTCTGCACCGGGGACGCCAGCTCCCCCTCGACCCGGCAGGTGATCCCGGACATCTGCTCGACGCTGCCGGCCAGCTCCTCCAGCGAGCCCTTGAGCCCCTTGCTGTCCAGGTCGATCGGGAAGAGACCTCTGGCGAGCGAGCGCGTCTGCAGGATGGCGTCGCTGATCAGCTCGCCGATCCGGCCCGCCTCCCCCTGCCCGTCGCTTTGCGTCGCGAACAGCTTTCTCTGCAGTCCCTTGCTCAGCAGCGCGACCCCGGTCAGCACCTGGCCCAGCCCGTCGTGAAGATCGCGCCCGATCCGCTCTCTCTCGAGCTCGGAGATCTCGAGGATCTCCCTTTCCAGCAGCTTCCGCTTGGTGATGTCCGTCGTGATGATCGTGGCCGAGACCACCTGCCCGTCCTGGATGACCGGACCGATGCGGGTCGAGTACCACCCGAGGGCTCCATCCGTCCCCGGTCCCTCGAGATCGAGGCCGGTCGCCTCGCCGGTGCTGAAGACGCGCTCCACCGACTGCCGCAGCCTCTCATGGTGCGCCGCGGGAGTGTACTCGTAGATGCTCGACCCGATCACCTCGTTCACGGAGTACCCGGCGACGACACGATTGATGAAGAGGATCTTCCCATCGCGGCTCACGGTCATGATGATGTCGGGCGCGTAGGTCACGAGCGCCTTCCACCGGGCCACCGCGGCTTCCAGCCCCTGGCGCGCGCTCTCCAGCTCGAATCCCATCTTGTTGAAGGATCGGGCCACGAGGCCGAACTCGTCGCTCGGCCCCTCCTCCACGCGGTAGGTCAGATCTCCGCGGGCCAGACGCCCGGTCCCTTCGGTCAGCTTCTGGAGTCTCCGCGCGATGGCCTTCGCGCTGACGTACGAAGCCCCGGCGGCGAGCAGCACGCCGAGACAGGCGGAGCCGAGCACGACCCTCTCGAAGATCCTCACGACCGCGAAGGCGCGATCTCTGTGCCAGAGGGCGATGACGCGCAGACCCTGGCCGAGGGAGTCTCCGGACGGTGTGGCGGAGTAATCGGCGACGAGATAGTCATCGACGCTTCGAAGCGTCCGGCTCGGGGCGCTCTCCGCCACGGCGCGCCGCAGGAGATCGAGGCCCCCGGAGGTGCGCTCCATGAACGCCGCCCGGCCCGCGAGAAGGTTGCCGGCGGAGTCGACCAGAAGGAAAATCTTCCCGGCGTTCGACTTCGCTCCGATCAGCTCGGATCCGGCGACGATTTCCTCGACCGGATCCCATCGCACGTCGGCGAAGAGCCACCCCACGGGCGAGCCGGCCACCAGCGGCGACTTGATAGGGTGTCTCACCACGAAGTACGCGGGCGCGCCTTCCACGTCATGGGGCGGCTCGCTCGTCCAGAACTCCGTGCCGGGCACCTGGGCCAGCGCCTTCGCGCCGACGGGCAATGCCTGCCCGATCCTCTGCAGCGACGAGGACGCGATTACCCTGTTGGAGCTGCTGGTCACGGTCAGCGTGGCGTAGTGACGGGGTTCTTCGCGCTGAAGCTCGAGCAGGAGGTTCTCTATGGTCAGCGTCCTGTCGTCGACGAGGACGTCGTCCATGATGCTCAGGGTCGACCATGACTTGACCTCGCGGCCCCGGTCGGCGAGATACCGATTTACCTCCTCCAGGACGTCCTGGGCCTGCCCCGTCAGGTTCTCCTGGACCAGATTCTCGATGGCTCCCTCGCCGGCGAGGATCGCCAGGCCGGACTCGACGGCGAAGGCGATGACCATGACCAGGAGAAACGTCAGGAGCAGCTTGGTGAAGAGACTGCGCGAGAGGAAGCCGATCATGGATCTATTTCCGCAGCGGATAGCCCGGCGCTCCGGCGGCGAGGCCGTCGACGGAGAGGATCTTCACGGGCTTCTTCTGCGCCGCGCTCGCGCGCGCGATCGTGATGAGGCCGTGTCCCGCGGCCACGTAGTCGGCCGCGACGCGGTCGGAGGAGACGACCTTTGGCGCCAGATCGATCTCCCCCTGATAGAGCCTCTCCAGGATGAGCCGCCGCAGGGCGACGTAATCCATCCGATACACCTTCTGGAGAAGCAGGGATCCGGTTTCGAGCCCCTCGTCCGAGAGGATGATGGTGACCTGGAGACCGGCCTTCCAGTATTTCTCCCGGAAGAGGAAGATCCGCCGCACCTCGTCGACGCTCAGGTTGGAGACGGGCACGTCGGGGCTGACGATGACCAGATAGTCCTCCGCCTCGCCCGCGACGACGGGCGTCGAGAGAGCCAGCGTCGCGACGAGGGCCGCCGACAGAAGGCGGGGCGCCGTCACGCTAGAACGTGAAGGCCGTCTGGACGATGATGCCATGGGATCTGATTCCCAACCGGTCGTCGTGGTTGTATTCGAACTTGATCGCATTGAAAGGGTGCAGATCCCACCGGACTCCGACGATCTTCCGCGTCAACGCCGACGCGAAACCCGCATAGAAGGGATCGCTCTCGTCCAGCGCCATGCGGTCGTAGCCGGCGTACGGCTTCCACTTCTTTCCCGGCTTCCACTCCACGATGGCGAAATAGGTGGGGTGGTTGTAGATCGCGCCGGTCAGCTGATCTTCGTGCCGGATGGCGTAGTACTCCGTGATCAGATCGATCCGGTCGCTGAGAAACGCGGCGTGGGCCCCGAGGATTCGCTCGCTGATCTCCCCCGCGCGCCCCGGGATCAAGGGGTCCGCCGGGATGAGATCGAGGTGGATCATCGGACCGAAGAGGAACCTGCGCTTCCTTTCCCGCGAGACGGTCAGCCTCAGGGTGAACGACTTCTTGTCGTTCTTGTCGACGCTGTTCTGGACCCGCTCGGAGGTCGTCGCCCTTCCGTTGGCGAGATTCGCCCCGTACTCGAACCCCCAGGGGCCATGGAACCATCGCCCCCCCGTCGCAATGCCCACTTCGTGCACCGGCAGATCGCCGCCTTCGTCCTCGAACTTCAGCCCTTCGGGTCTTTCCACGGTGGGCTGGAGGAAAGCTCCATGATGGAAGGCCTCGTTCCAGTACCCCAGCGCGGTGTGGTTGCGCCCCAGCGCCAGCCAGAAGTGATCCGAGAGGGTGTACTTGATCGCGAGTCGCTCGACGTCCACCTTGGCCTTGCCGTTCTCGTCGCTCTCGAAGACCGTCTCGCCGAGAAACGAGATGTTGTTCGCCAGGCGGGAGACCATGTAGAGATCGAGCGCGCCGATCGAGAACGACGACTGGCCCGCCTGCGCGGGCCGGGGCCACTGCGCGGAGCCGGTGACGTCGGCGAAGCCGTGCAGCGTGAACTTCGGAGAGAACTCACCACCCTTGAAGATGTCGGTGTGATCCGAATGCTGATCGTGCTCGTCCGGCTGGTCGGCCCGGGCCGCGCCGGAAAACACTCCGGTGAATGCGATCAACACCAGGGCGCCGGCGGCGAGGCCGAGCGGCTGGTGTCCTTCCTGCCGGGCGTGATGCCCCATGACGAAAGTCCCCTTGTCGAAGTGACGCGTTCGTTGCCGGTAGGATCAGCGAGGCCGGGAATCAGGAAGAAGAGACACCGTTCCAGGGCAGGTGTGATGGAACGGCTCCCCCCACGGCTGAAATCGCCCTCGCGCCGAAGATCCCCCCGAACCTGCGGCTCGGCGTTGAGTCTAATACGGGATCGCCCAAAATTGGGGTCCGGCGGGGAAATACGGCGAGGGTATCAGCCTCCGAGCGGGATTCTGAGGACGAGCGGCGCCGCGAGCCGGGCGTCCCCGGGGAGCTTCGACTCCTTGTCGAACAACCCCCACTGGCTGTTCGCGACGAAGTAGTAGAAGTCGCCGACGACGACGCCGAGCGTCGGATCGCGGAACCTCGGGTCGTTGATCTCGAGGATCTCCCCTCGCTCGACCCTGTCGCCCGCCGCGTCGAGGTAATAGCGCGTGACGCGGTGCGGGTCGATGCCGTTCTGCGTGACGATGAAGCCGTTCCCGTACGCGACGAGCCCGTCGATGCCGAGGAGGGGGAGCTTTTCGGGGGAGGCGACGTCGCGCCGAGCGCCCGTGGCGACGTCGACCGCGATGACCCCGCCGCCGTAGTTGGCGACGTAGAGGGTCTTCTCCCCCGTCGGGAAGGCCATCCCCTGCGCGGAGCGGAGGACCCCCGGCGCCACGAACTCCTCGATCTCGTCCTTCGCGAGGAGGATTCGATAGACGCCGCCGGTCAAGCCGTCGGAAAGATAGACGTCGCCCGACGGGGCGACGACGACGTCGCCGAGAGCGCGCGGGTGTGCCTCGCCCGCCATCATGTACTTCTTGAGCAGCTTGCCGGAGGCGAGATCGTACTTGTAGACGCCGGTGTGTCCCTCGAGCGCCTTGTCGTACCCGGTCATCTCGGGGAGCGCCGACGTGCACGCCCACAGCCATCGCCGCTTCGCGTCGATGGCCATCCCGAGCACGCTGAAGAGGCCGTCCTCCCCTTCCTTCACGAAGTCCGCGATCTTCCCCTCGTCCGTGCGCGCGACGATCTTCCGGTGGTGGACGCTGCTCACGTACCACGTGCGGCCGGTCGCGTCGTAGGCGATCCCCTCCGGGATCTGATCCCTCTCGACCAGCGTGAAGCCGGGCTGGGCCTTGCCGAGCGGTGTCCGAAGCTCGTCGAGCCGGCGCTTGAGCGGCTCGTAGTCCTTCGACGCGCGCAGCGCGACGAACTCGTCGGCGTCCGCGATCCCGAAGTCGAGCCCGCGATCGGCCAGATCGATCAGGTGCTTCGACGCCGACGCGGTGTCGCCCGTCTTCGTCTCGGCCAGCGCGACGTTGAAGATCTGCTTCGGGTTTCCCGGATCGAGCGCCAGGATCTTCAGCGAGACGCTCAGCATCAGCGGGTAGTCCTTCGCCTGGTAGGCGGCCAGCATCTGCTGGCGCAGCTGCTTCACGTCGTCGCCCGCGGCGCGGGCCGGGGCAACGAGGCTGGCGAGGCCGGCCGCCGCGAGCAGCGAACAGGCGAGCCATGCGGTGAGCGCCGCAGATCCGGATCGCCCCCTCGACATCGAGTCCCTCGCTGAATGTGAGCTCATTCCCACGGCTCGATGCCGAGGAGTTCCATCGCCTCGCCGACGAGATAGAGGCTTCCGGCCACGCAGACGATTCCGGAGGCAGGGGTCTCACCCCTCGCCTCCCGGAGCGCCTCTCCTATTGACTCGGCAGCGCTGACGATGGTTGACCGATCGGCGTGGAATTCCGCCGCGATGCGGCGGGCCTCCGGGAGGAGGCCGTGGGGGTCACGGAATCTCGGAGCCCGGCCGCGCGTGAGGACGACGCGGGCGGCCCGGGGGAAGAGCGCCCGCATCATCGGCACGTGCTCCTTGTCCCTGAGGACCCCGAAGACGAGCGTCGTCGCGCGCGGCGACGCGCCCGGGAGCGCCGCGAGCGCCGTCGCGAGCGCCTCGCACGCCGCAGGGTTGTGCGCCCCGTCGAGGACGACGCGCGGCGACCCCTCGACGATCTGGAATCGCCCGGGCCAGCGCGCCTCCGCCAGCCCGCGCCCGATCGCCTCCGCGGGGACGGTGAACCCCATCTCGTCCAGGAGATCGCACGCCGCGACGGCCAGCGCCGCGTTCCCCGCCTGGTGCGGGCCGCGAAGCGCCACCTCGAGCCCGAGGTGCTCCCGCCGCCGCGTGCGGATCGCGAGAGGGCCCCCGGGCTCACCCTCCACGGTCGCGTACGACGCCAGCTCCACGAACCGTCCGCCGGTTTCCTCCGCGCGGCGCCGGAAGGCGTCGAGCGCCTCGGGAGCGCGCTCGCCGGACAACAGGACTCCCCCTTCGAGGAGCACGCCGGCCTTCTCGGCGGCGATCTTCGCGATCGTGTCCCCGAGGTAGGCGGTGTGCTCGAGAGCGACGTTCGTCGCGAGGGCGAGGCGGGGGCGCGCGAGGACCGTCGCGTCGAGCCGCCCACCCATCCCCACCTCGAGCACCGCGAGTTCGATCTTCGCGCGCGCGAAGTGGAGGAAGGCCGCCGCCGTGATTGTCTCGAAGTGCGTCGGGGGGGCCTGGAGCGCGCCGCTCCCGACCAGCCGCTCGATCGTCCCCCGAACGTCCGTCACCACCGCGTCGAAGTCGGCGGCGGCGATCGGCCGTCCGTCCACGACGATCCTCTCCTCGTGCCGGATCAGATGAGGCGACGTGTAGAGCCCGATCCGGTGGCCGGCGCGATGCAGGATCGACGCGAGCATCGCGGCGACCGATCCCTTCCCGTTCGTCCCGGTCACGAGAACGCTGGGAAAAGCCGATTGAGGGTTGCCGAGGGCTTCGAGGAGTCCCGAGACGTTCTTCAGCGCGAGCTTGATGCCGAGCGCTTCGAGCGAGTGGAGGTAGGCGAGAACCTCTTCGTGAGTCATCGCTCCTCGCGCGCTCGCGGCGGGCGGAGCGTCAGGCGGACCTTGCGCCGTCCACCCCGGCGCCCGCCACCATGAAGCGCAGGCACCTCTCGAGCGTGGCCTTGAGGTTGGCGCGATCGACGACCATGTCGATCATCCCCTTCTCGAGCTGGAACTCGGAGCGCTGGAACCCCTCGGGGAGCGTCTCGCGGATCGTCTGCTCGATGACGCGGGGGCCGGCGAAGCCGATGAGCGCCTTCGGCTCGGCGATGTTCAGATCCCCGAGCATCGCGAACGACGCCGTGACGCCGCCGGTCGTCGGGTCGGTGAGAATCGAGATGAAGGGGATCCCTTCGTCGTCGAGCTTCGCGAGGACGGACGAGATCTTCGCCATCTGCATCAGCGAGAGGATCCCCTCCTGCATCCGCGCGCCTCCCGACGCCGACACCACGATGAGCGGCCTGCGATCGGCGAGGGCGCGCTCGCCGGCGCGGGCGATCTTCTCCCCTACGACCGATCCCATGCTCCCGCCCATGAAGCCGTACTCCATCGCCGAGATGACGGACGGGATGCCGCCGATGAGGCCGACGGCGTTGACGATCGCGTCCTTCAGTCCGGTCGACTCCTGGTACGCCTTCAGGCGATCCTTGTACGGCTTCGAGTCCTTCCACGACAACGGGTCGGTGGGCGAGATGTCGCGATCGAACTCCTCGTAGAGGCCGTTGTCGAAGAGGATCTGCAAGCGCTCGCGCGACGAGATCCGGAAGTGGTAGTTGCACTTCGGGCAGACGTTCGCGTTCCTGAGGACTTCCTTCTTGTAGATGATCTCGCGGCAGTTGTCGCACTTGACCCACAGCCCGCCGGGGATCCGGACGCGCTTTTCCTCGACCGGCTGCTTGGGGGTCTTCTCTTTCTTGAACCAGGCCACGGGCATCATCTCCTTCGTGAGTGGGGAAGCCTAACAGACGGGGCGGGCGGGGTCCAAGATCTTCCGTGCCGGCCCCGCGGGACGAAGTGCGTTCCTTCACGACGTCCCGCGCGAGACGGCGCTCTCTCGACGGCCGTTGCGATTCTCCGCACTCCCCTCCGGGCCACGCAAACGCTTGACCCGACGCGATCATCCTCGCTGAAGACCGCCACGCTCGGGAGACGCGGACCGCGGCGGGCGGGCGGAACGCTTCTTGCGATGACGAGGCAAGTACCCGGCCCGCACGAACCCGAGCTTCGCCCCCCGCCCGCAGACGGCGAACCTCCGGGGCTCTTCCAGCCCTCAACCGTCCGACACCGGCCTCGATTGAGGCCCAGCATGCTCAAGGGAGGTCCCGCATGAAGAGACGTCTGTTCCTCTGGCTCGCGCTGGCGGCTTTCGCCGTCCTGCCCGCGGCCACCATTCACTCGTACGGCGAAGAGCAGATTCCGCTCGAGCCCACGGCGGTCCCGCAGTTCGTGGATCCGCTTCCCGGCCTCGCCATCGTGGACGGCACCCAGCCGTACACGCTGACGATGTGCGAGTTCAAGGCGAACGTGCTGCCCACGGGCACCTTCGCCCCCGGCGTGAAGCCGGAGACCTGGGTGTGGGGGTACATCCCCGGCACCACGTGCCCGACCACGGCGCAGGGGACGTACCTCGGTCCGGTGGTCGTCGCGCATCGCGGCGTGCCGACGGAGGCGACGTTCGTCAACAACCTCGGCCACACCTCGACGTCGAATCTCCTGGCTTACAAGAACTCCACCGACCAGACCCTCCACTGGGCGGATCCTCTCAACAAGGAGCAGAACGCCTGCAACGAAGAGCGGCACGAGGGGATGCCCCCGGCCGGTGAGTGCGCCGAGCACTACGACGGCCCGATCCCCGCGGTCGTCCACCTGCACGGCGGCGAGGTCCCGCCCCAGCTGGACGGCGGCCCGGACGCCTGGTTCACGAGTGACGGGAGCTACCAGGGACACGGCTACTACAGCTTCCCCGGGACCGGTGGTCCCGGCTCGAACCTCGCGGTCTACCGCTACCCGAACACGCAAGACGCAGCGCCGCTCTGGTTCCACGACCACACGCTGGGGGCGACGCGGCTCAACGTGTACGCGGGTCTCGCGGGCGGCTACTTGATCATCGACCCCGCCGACACCTCGGTCCCGTCGAACCTCCCGGGGCCCATCCCGCTCATCCTCCAGGATCGGATGTTCGACAAGAACGGCCAGCTCTACTTCCCCTCGGGCGTCCCCTTCACCCCGAACGCCGACCATCCCTTCTGGGTCCCCGAGTTCACGGGCGACACGATGATGGTGAACGGCCACGCGTGGCCGTATCTCGACGTCGAGGCGAAGCGGTATCGCTTCCTCTTCATCAACGGGTCGAACGCCCGCACCTATGACATGTTCCTCACGAACCCCGCCACCAAGGCCGACGGCCCGGCGATCTGGCAGATCGGGACCGACGGCGGATATCTCGACAACCCCGTCAAGATCGACCCCCGGGCCCCCGCCAGCCAGCTCCGCCATCTCGTGATGATGCCGGGCGAGCGCGCCGACGTGATCATCGACTTCGCGGGCGTCGCGCCGGGGACGAGCCTCATCCTCCGCAACGTCGCGAAGACCCCGTACCCCGCGGGCGACACGGTCGACGGCAGGACCCTCGGCCGCATCATGCAGTTCCGCGTGAAGGCGGCGACCGGCACCGACACCAGCTACGACCCGTCGCTCGGCGCGGCCCTCCGCACGCCGATGGTCCGTCTGGTGAATCCGACGTCGGGAACGCTCGCATCCGGCGTCACGGTCCAGAAGACGCGTCAGCTAACCCTCAACGAGGTCATCGAGGCTCCCGTCACCGTCAACGGCTTCGACTTCGAGGGAGGTCCGCAGGAGGTCCTGGTCAACAACACGATGTGGGCCGGGATGGACGAGAGCGGGATGGTCCGCTCCGACTTCACCCCGATCACGCTCGGCGGCATCACGACCGGATACTCGGAGCTTCCGAAGGAAGGAGACACCGAGATCTGGGAGATCGTCAACACGACCGCGGACGCGCACCCGATCCACCTGCACCTCGTCCAGTTCCAGCTCGTCAACCGGCAGGCGTTCGACGTGAAGAAGTACTTCATGGCCTACGCGAACGCCTTCGGCGGCACCATCGTGGACGGCTTCGGCCCGCCGAACGACTACAACGTTCCGAACGCCGACGGCGCCGTGGGCGGTAACCCCGCCGTCGGGCCGTTCCTGAGAGGTCCCGCCAAGTCTCCCGACGCGAACGAGGCCGGCTGGAAGGACACCGTGCGCATGATGCCGGGGCAGGTCACCCGGATCGCCGTGCGGTGGGCACCGCCGTCGCTTCCCGCGACGACCGCCCCGGCGGATGCCTTCTACCCGTTCTCGCCGAACGAGGGACACGGGTACGTCTGGCATTGCCACATCATCGATCACGAGGACAACGAGATGATGCGACCGACGAGCGTCCAGTTGAACGGGCTCGCGACGCGCACCTGCATCATGGGGACCGACTACTGATCCTCTGAGACGCCAAGCGGGGGTCGCTCCATTCGGGCGACCCCCCGTTTTCCCGCCCCGCGCCCGGAGCCCACGCGATGCGACCCGCGCGATGCCGCCCCGCCACCCTCGTCCTTCTCTCCATCGCCGTCGCCATCTGGAGCGCGACGGCCTGGGTGAGCGCCGCTCCCGGGGTGATCCCCTCCCCCCGGGAGTGGCGCCTCTCCCTACTCCGCGAGGGGAGGCCCGGCGACCTCCGCCCCGCCGATGCGTCCCGCGTCACGGTGAGCGACGACGGTTTCGATTTCGACGGACCGGAAGAGCCTTCGCTCCTCTGGTTCGACTTCGCGCTCCCCGAAGAGATCACCCCGAAGGTCGGCGAGGACGGCCGCTCGGTGATCGTCGCCGGTCGCCATCTCGACCTGCGCGCCACCGACGCCGACGGGCGCGACGTGGACGCGCGCTGGGAGCGGATCGAGCCCGCGGAGGCCTCGGGCCCGTCCCTGCGGCTCGTCGTCGAAGGAGCGGATCACGCTCTCCCCCTCCACGTCTCCTGGAGTCTCATGCCCCCGGGGGAGGCCATTCAGTCGACGTCGATCCTCACCGCTCCTTCAAATGACACGTGCGCCGGCGCGGAGGTGGTCCCGGCCTCGGGCCCCTTTCCGTATCTCACATCGATCGTCGACGTGACCGACGCGACGGCCGGCGGCGATCCCGCGCTCCCTTCCTGCCAGGCCGACGTCTCCCGGAGCGTCTGGTTCACCTTCACCCCGGCCACAACGGCGCTCTACGACCTCTCGATCTGCGCCGACGCGCCGACCGCGTCGACGCTCGACGACACGGTCCTCGCCGGCTACGCGGGCACTGGACAGTGCGCCGGCCTCGCCGAGATCGCGGGAGGGTGCAGCGACGACTCGTGCGGCCCGACGGGACGTCAATCCGACCTCACCGACCTCTACCTCGCGGCCGGGACGACGTACAGCATCGTCGCGTGGAGCTACGGCGCTGCGGCCCCGCCCGCGGGGGCCGCAGACATCCAGCTCAGCGTCGTGCAGCGCGCTTTTCCGGGGCCGGCGCCCCCGAATGATCAGTGCGGTGGCGCGGAGATCATCCCGGGAGCGGGGCCGTTCCCGTACCTGACGGCGGTCACCTCCGACATCAGCGGCGCGACGACGGGCGGAGATCCCCCTCCTCCCGCCTGCCAGCCGAACGTCTCGCGGAGCATCTGGTACTCCTTCGCGCCGACGATCACCGGCCGGTACGCCTTCCGGGTCTGCGCCGACGGCCCGACAGGGACCACGGTGGACGACACCGTCGTCGCGGTCTACTCGACCTCGGGCGCGTGCGCGGGGCTCGTGGAGCTCTCCGGAGGGTGCGACGACGATTCGTGCGTCAGCGAGGCGGCGCAGTCGGCGGTTGCCGGGGTCACCCTCGATGCCGGCACGACGTACGACGTCGTCGTCTGGAAGTACGGATCGGCCGCCCCTGCGGCGGGGAACACCGCAGTTCAGCTTCGCGTGAGCCGGATCAACTCCCTTCCCAACGACACGTGCGCGGCGCCTCAAGATCTGCCTCTCGAGGTCCCTCTCGCGGGAACCACGGTCACCGCCACCGACGACGTCCGCCTTCCCCCGGGCTCGGCCTGCTTCGGTGGTGTCGGGCAGATTCCTTCGACGGCGTCAGGCGGTGATGTCGCGTACCGATTCACGGCTCCCGCGGTCGGCAGGTACTCCTTCAGGCTGAGCGGGTACGACGCCTCGAAGAACGCGGTTCTTCACGTCTCATCCGACTGTCCGTCGGGTCCGTCGCCGGCGCTGATTGCGAACTGTCTCGGCGCGGCGAACCGGAGCGCGAGCTCTCCGGAGGAGGTGAGCTGCCTCCTGCTTTCGGCGGGGCAGTCGGTGTACGTGCACGTGGACGAGGATGGCTCTTCGGCTGGAAGTGTTTTCACGATTGAAGTGACGCGCTGCGCTCTCGAGGTCGAGCCGAACGGGGCTCCCGCTTCCGCCGGGACGTTGGCGTGCGGGCTCGAGGGATCGATCTCACCGGCCGGCGACGTCGACTTCTTCACGCTGGGGACCCCGGCGTCCGGGTCGAGGGTCTTCGCGCTGGTGGACGGCGCGACGGGGAACAGCACCGACTTCGATCTGCGCGTCACGACCGGCGCCGACACGCTCGAGTACGACGACTTCAACAACGACGTCCCATTCGGCTCCGTCTCCCCGAACGTCGCCGGATCGCCGCTGACGGGGTCTCCTTCGTTCCTTCGCGTGAGCCACTACAGCGCCTCGGCGCAGGCGGAGCCGTACCGCCTCTACGCGACGGTGCAGCCGCCGTCGGGCGCCACCGCGGAGGTCGAGCCGAACGATTCGATCGCGACCGCCACGCACGGCGCGGGCGGGTACTTCTCGGGGTCGCTTTCCGGCGCGGGGGATGTCGATCTCTTTTCTTTTTCCGCCGCCGCGGGTGAGCTGATCCAGCTCGGACTGGATCTCGATCCTTTGCGGAACAACACGCCGTTCAACGGTTCGCTTGCGCTCCTTGACGCCTCGGGGGGGACGCTCCTCCTCGTGAACGACACTTCCTCCACATCCTCGACCGCTTCCGGTACCGGGAGTCTCTCGGCTCCTGCTCCGTTCTCTCCCGCGGAGGGTCTCGTCTACCGGGCTCGCGTCACGGGCCCCTACTTCGCCAAGGTGGCGTGGTCGTCCGGGGCGGCGGGAGACTACCTGGTCTCGATCGCGCACGGGTGCAGCGCGGTGGCGGACAGCGACGGTGACGGCACGCTAGATTCCGCCGACTGTGCGCCGGCGGATCCGACGACGTGGGCAGTTCCGGGTGAGGCGACGTCGCTCGCCTTCTCTAGCCCGACGTCGCTGACGTGGGCGGCACCGGCGTCAGCCGGCGGAACCGCGGTCACTTATGACGTCGTGCGGAGCACGGCGCGGGCGGGGTTCCAATCCCCCGCGTGCCCGGCCGCGGCGGTCACCGGCACGTCGGCGAGCGACCTCGCGATCCCCGGCACGGCCTTCTACTACCTCGTGCGGACGCGGAATACGTGCGGGGGAACCGCGGGGGCGACGTCGTCCGGGGCGTCTCGCGTCGTCGGCTCCTGTCCCTGACCTACCCCTTCCCCGTCTTCCCCTTCTCCACCGCGATCCACTCGTGGATCTTCGTCGCCAGCACATCCATCGGCACCGCGCCGTCGAGGAGCACCTGCCGGTGGAACGCCTTCACGTCGAAGGCGGGGCCCAAAGCCTTCTCCGCTTCGCCGCGAAGCTTGGTGATCTCGAGCTGGCCGATCTTGTACCCGAGGGCCTGCCCCGGGATCGCGATGTACCGCTCCACCTCGGCGACGACGTCGCTCTCGGCCATCGACGAGTTGTCCAGCATGTAGGCGATCGCCTTCTCGCGCGACCAGCCCTTGGAATGAAGACCGGTGTCGACGACGAGGCGCATCGCGCGGAGCTGCTCGTCGGCGAGGCGACCGTACCACTGGTAGGGATCGGTGAAGAGCCCCAGCTCCTTGCCGATCGACTCCGAGTAGAGGGCCCACCCTTCCGAGTAGGCGACGTAGCCGTTGAAGCGCCGGAACATCGGCAGCGCCTCCGCCTCCTGCGCGACGGCGATCTGGAAGTGGTGCCCGGGGGAGGCCTCGTGGAGGGACAGCGTCTCCATCCCGTACTTCGGCTGCGCCTTCAGGTTGTAGATGTTGACGTAGAAGATCCCGGGGCGTGAGCCGTCGGCCGTGGCGGGCTGGTACTGCGCACCGGCCGCGCTCTGCGCGCGAAAGGCCTCCACGGGACGGACCTCGTAGTCGGCCTTCGGGAGGACGTCGAACTCCTTCGGCAGGAGCGCGTTGATCTTCTTCTGGATGTCGCGGAAGCCGGCCAGGAGGTCATCGGACTTGTCGTAGTAGAACTCGGGACTCTCTTGAAGATGCTTGAAGAAGGCGTGCAGGTCCCCCTGGAAGCCGACCTGAGCCTTCACCTTCTCCATCTCGCCGCGGATGCGCGCCACCTCGTCGAGCCCGATCTGGTGGATCCCGGCGGGGCTCAGGCTCGTCGTCGTCGCGCCGCGGATCCGGAAGGCGTACCAGGCCTGGCCGTCGGGGAGATCCGACCAGGCGACCGTGGCGCGGCACTTCGGGATGTACTCGTCGCGGACGAAGTTCCGCAGGCGCGTGTACGCCGGCACGATCTCGTCCTTGACGAGGGCGCGGTACGCCGCCGTCAACCTCGCGCGATCCCCTTCGGGCACGCCGTCGGGGAACTTCGCGACCGGCCCCCAGAAGAGGCTCTTCTCCGGATCGGCCACGACGTGCGCGTCGAGCTGCGGGACGACCTTCTCGATGAGGACGCGCGGCGGCACGACCCCCTTCGCGACGCCGAGGCGCATGTTGCGGATCATCCCGTCGAAGATCGGGACGGCCGCGTGCGCGCGCTTGAGCCAGTCGTCGTAGTCCTTCGTCGTGTGGAAGGGCTGGATGCTGTTCCCCGATCCCATGACCGCGAAAAAGGTCGGCAGGCTCCCGAACTGGTTGATCGGGATCATCCACCCGGGAAATCTGTCCCCCTCGATGTCGAGCTTCAGGTCGCGGTCGAGGATGTCGTACGAGAGGCGGTCCTGGCCGGTGAGCTTTCCGCGATCGTACGTGTGCAGCTCGTCGAGGTACTTCCGGCTGATCCCCAGGTTCCGGGCGCGGTAGGCCTCGGTGGTGAAGTCGGGAAGCAGATCGTTGTACCGGTTGTCGCCGATCGACGTCGCCTCGATCGGCGCCTCCTTGAGCTGCTCCTCCCACATCCGGGAGAGCATGGCGTTGAACCGCTCGCTGTCCGGGGAGGCGGCGCGCGCGGCGCCGATCGTTGGAATCGTGGCCGCGATCAGGGCGACGCCGAGCAGGAATCGTGTCATTCGGGCACCTCGTGTGTGGGTTTCAGTGGAGCGTCGAACCGCGGATACTACGCCCCCTCGCGAGCAGGGGTTTCAGATCTCCCGGCGGCCTGGAAGGCGAAGAAGGCGATCGCGTACGCGCCGGCGCCGGTCCAGAAGGCGGCCGAGATCCCCCAGGTGAGCGCGATGACGACCGCGAGGACCGAGGCCAGCACCGACGCCGCCCCGTTCACCCCCCACAGCCACGGCGTGAGCGATTCGGAGGTCGACGCGGCGAGCTTCATGCCGAGCGGGAAAGCCGTCCCCATGAAGATGCCGAGAGCGAAGAGGATTCCCGTCGCGAGAAGGATTCGCACCGGCGTCGAGGACGGCTCGAACATCGCCGCGACGCGAGGGGTCACGATCCCGAAGAGCGCCAGCGCCCCGAGCAGCCCGCCGAGGAGCGCGCGCGCCGAGGCGCGCAGGCGATCCCCCCCGATCGACGACGTCAGGAAGCTCCCCACGCCGCTCGAGAGGAGAAGCGCGAAGAGGACCACCGACAGCGCGTACGTCGGGTGCCCCAGGAAGACCACCAGCCGCTGCATCTGCGAGATCTCGATCAGCATGAACCCCATCCCGATGCCGCCGAAGTAGACGAGCAGGGGCCAGTTCCGCCCGAGGGCGACCCGGCGCCGCGTCATCGCGAGCGGCACGCCGATGCCGATGGCCGTCATCCAGAGCACGACCGCGAGAAGCGTCGCCAGCACCGAGACCGCGTTGAGCTGGATCCTGTTCGCCCCCGCCTCCCACGAGGCCCGGAGCTTTGAGTCGAAGACGTCCTTCAATCGCAGCATGTGGAAGAAGAACGGGGCGTCGTCCGTGGGCGGCGCGATGTTGAGCGGGAAGCGATCCACCACCTCGACCAGCCCGTCGGCCGAGGCCATCTTCCCGAAGACCTCGTCGACGGCCGTCCGCGGGCTCAGCACGATCTCGAACTTCAGCGTCGCCGCCAGCTCGTCGAGGCGATCGAGATCCTGCGACTTGAACGGCGTGGGGCTCACCAGGATCGTGCCGACGCCGTCGGGCGCCTCGGGGCTCTTGTCGTACTTCATCGCCCGCAGGATCACCATGTGGTCCCGCGGCCGCGCGACGCCGAGCTCGGAGAGGGCCTCCGTCGCCAGCCCCGTGAGCCGGTACATCTCGCTCGGCCGATCCCTGAAGTACCAGCGCGTGACGGTGAGGATCCCCGCAGGCCGCACGTGGTGCAGGAAGATCTTCCACGCGTCCACGGTGTAGAGCGAGTTCTCGCTCAGGACGAACGCCCCCGCCGCCGTCGCCGCCCACGTGTCGATCAGGGAGATCTGGAGGATGTCGAACTGTCCCGTCTGCCGGGCGATGAACGATCGGGCTTCGTCGTTCACGAACCTCACGTTCGAATACTGATCGAGGTGCCCGGTGAAGTCCCCGAACCGCTCGTTCACCGCCTTGATGATGTTCTCGTTGATCTCCACGCCCACGATCGACTTCTGCCCGAAGGCGAGCGCCGCGAGCACGTCGCGCCCCCCGCCCGTCCCGACGACGAGCACGTCGGCGTCCTTCTTCAGATAGTGCGCGATGTTGACGAGGTCGTACTTGAGGTGCTGCACCTCGCCGAGATCCCCGGTGAACCCCGTGAGCGGCGTCCCCGCCGAGTTGTCGATCGTGAGGCCGATCTCCGCGACGCTCCGCCCGGTGGGGTACGCATGGCTGAGCCCCCAGCCGTTCGCCGTGAACCGCTGCCCGATCCTCCCGGTCACGGTGACACGCGAGAAGGAGTTCCACTTCTCGTAGAGGGGCGGGCTCTCCTGCTTCCCCTTCACCCAGAAGAGGCGCAGCAGGGGTCGTTGCTGCCACACGAGCACCGTGTGCCCCGCGGCGCATCCGAGGAGCGCCACCGCCGCGACGATTGTCGTCCACTTCACGCGCGGCGCTCCCGAGTCCATCGCGAAGCAGGCCGCGCCGGCCGCGGCGATCCCGGCGACGGCGACGACCGCCGTGGGCCCGTCGGTCACCTTCAGGAGGACGACCGTCGCGACGCACCCGATCGCCGCGCCGATGAGATCGGCCGTGTAGAGCCGGCTGACGTCGCGGCTGTAGCGCGTGAGCGCGAGGCAGATGGCGACGCCGCTGAAGAAAAACGGCACGGTCATGACGATGTACGTGGGGGCCATGGCGCTCATCCCGGTCGTCTGGCCGCTGCTGAAGGTCGGGAGCGAGACGTGGAGGAGGAACGCGCCGAGGCTCGTGAGGGCGAACATGAGCGTGGCGACGGCGAGGTGCGCCTTCAGGCGCTGCGGGGTGAAGGTGTTGGGGAGGAGATAGACGGCCATCGCCCCGGCGGTCATCCCGAACATGGCGACGGAGATCGCGACGAAGGCGAAGTGGTAGAACATCGTCACGCTGAAGATGCGCGTGAGGAGAACCTCGAACATCAGGGTCGAGAGCGCGGCCGTGAAGAGCCCGGCGTACGTCCAGCGCGTGGGGGTGAGGGGCTCGAGGGTGGGGCTGGGGGGTTTCGTGCGTGGGCGCGGCATGGTGGTGGGGGACATTATCCGATGGCGGGGGGGGTCGGGGCGAGCGCGGGCGTCAGCGGCGCCGAGCAGTCCGTTTGACGGTGCTCCGAGGGCGCGCCTTGCTCACCAGCGGAAATCTCTCGGGATGCTCGATCGATTCAACGGCGAGGTCCACGTCCAGTTCAGGCCAATACAGGTGGTTCTCACCGGGCAGTCGAACGTTCAGGAGTTGATCGACGGGAGCCTTCTTGAACCAGGGAAACTGGCGGAAAGATATGAATAGCTCCCGGCCTTGCAGGAGGAGCCAGAAACCCGATCGGGAGATGTTCGTGACTTCAACGACCGAAGTGCGCTTTCCAAGCAGAGCGGATCTCATCTTCATGCTCCCGGATGAGTTGAATCGCGAGCGAAAGGGCGCGGCGCGTCAGTCCCCCGTTGTGCGCCAGTTCCACGACCGGTTCGAGCCAAAACTTCGCTTCTCCACCGGGGCCTGCGACGTGCACGTGCGGCCGCCGCTCCTCTCGGGAGAAGAAGTAGAACCGTAACCCCTTCGCCCGAAGAACTGTCGGACTCATGCGGAAAGCCTACCACTCCTCCCGGTTCGGGACGCTCTGAAGCACCACTCGCTACAGCCCATATCGCGATCTACCGGAAGAGCCTCTCGAAAGTCTCTGGATCCTGGGCCTTGAGCCGATCTGCGAGCTCGTTCACGCCGTGATGGATTCTGTGGGGTTGGTCTTCACCTCAGCCGAGACGATTTCGATGGGGAACTTGATCAAGTTGGATGCAAGGGGCTTGTAGACTCCCAGGACATCTGGAGTTCCCCACTTCGCGCGAAACGACGCGCCACCAAGCGCGACTACGTCGGTCACCTCATCGAGCTCGCAGCCTGGATTTCCTTCACCGTTAACTTGGCCATCGAGAGAGCCTCCTGCGAAGTATCGAACACCTGGGGTGCAAGATATTCCGTCCAACGTGTAGACCCTAGCCCGAAACCCAATAACCAGCAATCCTTCCTTTCCCCCTGGCCGTTCCCGCGCCTAATATCCCTCCATGTCCCCACGCCCCCGCATCCTCGTGGTCGAGGACGACCCCAAGACGACGGCCACGATCAAGCTCTACCTCGACCACGCCAACTACGAGGTCCTCACCGCCGACACCGGGAGGAAGGCCCTCGAATCGGCCCGGAAGGACCGGCCCGACCTCCTGATCCTCGACCTGAACCTCCCCGAGCTGGACGGCATCGAGGTCTGCCGGACCCTCCGAAGGGAGTCCGCGGTGCCGATCATCATGCTGACGGCGCGGACCACACTCGACGACAAGCTCCAGGGTCTCGACGGCGGAGCGGACGACTACCTCCCCAAGCCCTTCAGCCCCAGGGAGCTCATGGCCCGCATCAAGGCCGTGCTGAGGCGCGCGGCCCCCGAGGCCGACCACGGCCCTACGATGATCCGGATGAAAGACCTCGCCATCGACTTCCAGTCCCACGAGGTGACGGTGAAGGGGAAACCCGTGCCCCTCACACCCAACGAGTTCAAGATCCTCGCCGCGCTCGCAAGGGCTCCCGGCAGAGTCTTCACGCGATCGCAGCTCGCCGCGCGGGCCTTCGGCGTCGAGTACGGCGCGTCCGATCGCACCCTCGACGCGCACATCATGAACCTCCGGAGAAAGATCGAGCCCGATCGCACGTCCCCCACCCGCATTATCACGGTCTTCGGCGTCGGCTACCGGTTCGCGGGGAGGGACGATGCTCCGTAGCCTCAGGACGCGCATCCTCCTGATGACGGCGGCCGTCGTCGGGATCGCCGTCGTGGCCGTCGGCCTCCTGTCGCGGAGCGCGAGCCTCTCGGAGTTCGGGCGCTACGTCGCCGCGGGAGAGGCCTCCCAGGGAGAGAGGATTCGTGCCGCGCTCGAGGCGCACTGGACGGCGCACGCGAGCTGGGAGGGGGTCGCGACCCTCCTCAAGGATCTGACCGGCACGACGGGGCGTCCCCTGGTGCTCCTCGGGACGGACGGCGCGGTGATCGCCGTCGCTCCGGAGAGGCTCGCGACCGGCGAGGTGACAGTCGATCGCGACGGCGCACTCGAGATCAGGACGCGGACGGGAGGCGATCGGCTCGAAGAGCAGGTGCTGGTCGTGAAGGGGTCGCAGATCGAGCTGCGCGATCCCGAGGGGAATCCGATCGGGCGACTCTACGTGCTTCCCCCCGGCGAGCCGAGCGCGGGCGGGCGCGACCGGGGCTTCGCGCAGTCGATGAACCGATCGGTGCCGCTCGCCGTCGGCGCCGCCGGCCTCGTCGCGATCTTCATCGCGGCGGCGGTGTCGCGGCGGATCCTGAGGCCCATCGAAGCGCTCACCGAAGCCGCCCGGCGCGTCGAGAGGGGGGAGCTGGGCCATTCGGTCGAGGTCGCGTCGACGGACGAGATCGGCGATCTCGCCCGCGCCTTCAACGCGATGTCGGCCAGCGTCGCGCGGTCGGAGAAGCTGCGCCGCGCGATGGTCGCCGACGTCGCGCACGAGTTGCGGACGCCCCTCACCAACATCCGCGGGCAGCTCGAGGCGATCCAGGACGAGCTCGTGACCGCGGACCGGGCGGCCATCGACTCGCTTCACGAGGAGGCGATGCTCCTCAAGCGCGTCGTCGACGACCTCCAGGAGATGGCGCTCGCCGAGGCGGGTGAGCTGAGGCTCGCGATCGGCGATCTCGACGCCACCTCCGAGATCGCGAAGGCGGTCGCGGCGGTGCAGGCGCCGGCGCGGGCGGCGGGGGTCACCGTGGCCGCGGGGACGGCGGAGGGAGAGCTGCGGCTCGCGGCCGATCCCGAGAGGCTCGGGCAGATTCTGAGGAACCTCCTCTCGAACGCCATCGCCCACACGCCGGCCGGCGGCCAAGTCGTGGTCGGCGCCCGGCGCGCCGGGGGCGTCTGCGAGATCTCCGTGCGGGACACCGGGGAAGGGATCGCGGCGGAGCATCTCCCCTTCGTCTTCGAGCGCTTCTACCGCGCCGATCCCTCGCGGGCGCGCGCAACGGGTGGCGCGGGCCTCGGCCTCGCCATCGTGAAGCAGCTCGCGGAGGCGCACGGCGGCTCCGTCCGCGTCGAGAGCGTTACCGGCAAGGGGTCGACCTTCACCGTCACGCTGCCGATCGCGGGGCCCACGCCTTCATAGCTTCTTCACAACCCTCCCCTACGCTCCCGCCACCATGAAAAACACAACCGCCGCTTCGCTCCTCTTCGCCCTGGCTTCCATCGTTCACGGACATCTTGGCGCCCGCCTCGACACCTACATGACGCGCCTGGCCGGCGTCGGATTCTCGGGAACGATCCTCGTCGCGAAGGACGGCGACGTCGTCCTCAGCAAGGGGTACGGCCTCGCCGACCGGAAACGCGGGATCCCCGACACCGAGGAGACGGTGATCAGCATCGGGTCGATCACGAAGCAGTTCACCGCGGCGGCGATCCTGAGGCTGGAGATGCAGGGGAAGCTCAAGGTCACCGATCCGATCTCGAAGTACCTGCCCGGCGTGCCGCCGGACAAGAGCGCCATCACGATCCACCACCTCCTGACGCACACCGCCGGCGTCGACTCGGACTACGGCGACTCCGACTACGAGCCCGTCTCGCGTGACGAGATCATGAAGCGGATCTGGGCGAAGCCCCTCCGCTCCGAGCCCGGCAAGGTCCACTTCTACGCGAACGCGGGGTACTCGCTCCTTGCCGCCATCATCGAGATTGTCACCGGCGGCTCGTACGAGCTGTACCTGCACGACAATCTCTTCATCCCCGCGGGGATGACGAAGACGGGGTACCTCCTGCCGAAGTGGGACAAGGACGCGGTCGCCATCGGCTACCGGCGCGGCGAGGAGTGGGGGACGATCCTGGCGCGCCCCTTCGCGGCCGACGGGCCGTACTGGAACCTGCGCGGGAACGGCGGGATCCACTCCACGGTCGGCGACATGTACCGCTGGCACCTCGCGCTCCTGGGGGAAACGATCCTCTCGAAGGAAGAGAAGGAGAAGCTCTTCACCCCGTACGTTCCGGAGGAAGGTGGGGGCTCTTTCTACGGCTACGGCTGGTCGATCGAGACGACGCCTCGCGGCACGAAGCTCGTGGCGCACAACGGCGGCAACGGCGTCTTCGCCGCCGACTTCCGCCGCTACCTCGACGAGAACACGATGTACTACATCGCGTCGAACGGAGACATCCCCGCGATCCCCGTCAGCGAGCGGATCGCACGGCAGATCTTCGGCGGCGACGTGCCTCCTCCCCCCGAGGTGAAGACGCTGACGCGCGCGGCGCTCGAGCGGTGCGCCGGGACGTACGCGCTCGCATCGGGGGCGAAGATCACGGTGAGCGCGGGCGCCGACAACTCCCTCAAGATCGCCTCCGATGAGCCCGAGGCGAGGGGGCTCCTCGCGGGGAACGCGTCGGAGTCCGATCCGATCGTCCGGAAGCTCATCGAGCGGACGGCCGCCGTCGTGAAGGCGAGCCGCGAGGGGGACTACAAGGTCGTCTCCGACGCCTTCGGCGGGCAGGTGCCGGTCGAGAGGGTGAAGGCGATGGAGTCGCAGATGTGGGCGCGGAACGAATCGCGCCTCGGCTCCTACCAGGGGTTCGACGTCCTCGGCGCGGCCGCCGACGGCGGCGAGATCCGGCCCATCGTCGTGAGGATCCGCTTCGAGAGAGGCCCCATGTTCATCCAGTACATGTGGGACGGCCCCGAGCTTGCCGGCATCCGCATCGTCGATCAGCTCCCGAGCGCGGCCTTCTTCCCCGTCTCCCAGACCGAGTTCGTGTCGTTCGCCCTCGACTCCCCCGCCTCCGTCCGCGTCACGTTCCCCGCCCCGCCCTCCGCGCAGGCCGACACGCTCGTGATTCGCACGGCGACGGGAGACGTGCGGGCAGCGAGACGGTGATTCCCGACCGAACCACATTGTGTGTCCCGCGCGATCGTGTCTACATGTTTCAACAAGTGTCGACACGATCGGTTCGTACCGCACGTCGTGCGAGGGTGGCGGCACGGGTGATTTGGTGATCAGGGCACCGGAGTCTGGCTCGAACCTCCCGGATTCGCCGGAACTGCAGGCAAGGGTACCTCAACCGCATCGCTATCCTTCCAGTCCTTTGGCCACACCCCCATGTTGAACCAGTTGCCGTCTTCAAATACCCAGTAGACAATGCCCTGACGCGACTTGTCCTGCCACCGAAACCAACCGACCTTGTCGTGACTTGTCAGATCGAGGACTATCTTCGCGGTCGCACCTGCGATCGACACCTTGCGGATTCTCCAGCTCACGACGACTCCCCACCTCTGTATCTCCTCGCAAGTGTACCCCCAGTCTTCGACGTTGGGGAATCGTTCGTGCCCATCGTGAGCCGCCAGCCGATCCCGAACGCGCCGCGCCGCTGGACCTCCTGATCGACTGTGAGTCCAGGCGCAAGTCTCCAGATCTTCGACGAGTACATGAGCTTGAGGCCCCACGACATGCCGGGGAGCCGCCACGTTTGCCCAATCGGGACCGAGAGTTCCAGATCGCCTGAGTACGCCGAGATGCTGTCGCCCCCCGGCCCCCCGACCAGGGTCGCATTCGTCGGCGCGCCCGGCGCCTCGTTCAGACTGAC
Organism: Acidobacteriota bacterium; assembly: GCA_016195325.1. Lineage (NCBI taxonomy): Bacteria > Pseudomonadati > Acidobacteriota > Acidobacteriota bacterium. The sequence continues at coordinate 39,353 of JACPZX010000062.1, read as the reverse complement.
GGCTTGAGCGGCGGAGATGGAGGCGATGAGAACGCAAGTCGAGGCAAGGAGGAAGACACATTTCGAGACACCGGCCGCAGTGCGCATGGATGAGGTTCCTCCGACAAGTGGGCTCCTGGTCGGGCGAGACAGGAGCTCGACGCGTATCAGTTTTCCTTATACTCCTGACAATGGGATTCTGTCAATCGAGATTCTTGGAAACCGTGAATGGCGGTTAACGGCTGATGTACGCGGCGCGTGTCTGGGACTTGATGCCTCTGTCGGTCTCCCCTTGACCTCGCGCGCCGATTGGCAGCACTCTGACAGCGCTGCACGCGGTCGCTCTGTCCAGGACGAGGAGATCCCTTTCATCCCGTGGTGGCTCGATCAGCCTCTTGATAGTCCGGAGCGCCTCGGCGATCCTCTCCGCGTGACATCGCCGGCTGACGAGGAACTCTTCGCCGATCTGCGCCGGCGGCTCGCCCGCTCCGTCCGCCGCGTATGCCCCGTCTGGCTCGCCTCGCACGCCGAGGACATCGTCCAGACGGCCATGATCCGGATTCTCGACGCCTCGCGGAAGCGGGGTGAGGGGAATCCCGATCTCTCTTCGTTGTACCTCGAGAAGGCCGTCTTCTCGGCGACGGTGGACGAGATCCGCCGGCGCCGTCGGCGACGGGAGCAGGCGATGGATGAAGCCTCCCTGCCGGAGACGGGAGATTCTTCCCCGCCTGATCCGCAGGCGGCGGCGGAGTCCCGCGAGATCGCGGAAGGAATCCACGACTGTCTCGGCCGGCTCCCCGCTGCCAGGATGACCCCGGTGACGCTGAGCCTGCAGGGACACTCGGTTCCCGAGATCGCGCGACTTCTGAGATCGACGGCCAAGGTCGCGGAGAACCAGGTCTATCGGGGCCTCGCCGCGCTGCGGCGCTGCCTCGCCGAGAAGGGACTGGCCAGATGAGCGACATCGAGATCGATCTGGAGGAGCTGCGGCGGAGGTTCGCCTCGCTGTCGGTGAACGCCGTCCCGGGGAACTCCTGCCCGCCGGCCGAAGCGATCTGGGAGGCCCTGCGGGGCGAGGCTCGACCGGCGGAGATCGAATCCGTGGTGGCGCACACCGCCGGTTGCTCCGCCTGCGCGGAGGCCTGGCGTCTCGGCCACGAGTTCGCAGGCGCCGCGAGCGCCGCCGCGCGGAAGCCTCTTCCGCGACGGCCCCGCCCGTGGACCGCGCTGGCGCTGGCGGCGGCCCTCGTGGTCGTGGCGGGGCTCGCCATCGAAAGGGCCCTTCGCGCTCCCGAGGCGATCGTGACGCGCGCGGGCGAGGAATCCGGGATCCGGTCATTTATTCCGGAGACGGCCGTTCTTCACCGGCAGAGCTGCCGGCTCCGGTGGTCTCAGGCGGGCCCGGGAGCCCGCTACCTCGTCCGGGTCGGCGCCGAGGACCTCACGACAATCGCCACGTCGGCCAGCCTCGACGAGCCCGAGTACATCGTCCCCGAAAAGAGCCTCGGGAAGCTGGCTCCGGGCGCGACGGTCGTCTGGCGCGTCGAGGCATCGCTTCCCGACGGACGCAAGCTGGCCTCGCCGGCGTTCAAGAACCGGGTGGAGTGAACCGCCGTGCGCCGTCCGCGAGCCCTGATACTCCACGCCGTCACCTGGGTCTTTCTCGCGGGGTCATGGGCTTCGGGAGTCTTCGCGGCGGAGGTGCCTCCCATCCCGTCGTTCGAGGCATGCGATCGAGCGCTGCGCGACGGGCCCCGGTCGTACCTGTGCCATCGGTACGCCGCACGGCGGACGCGAAGCTGGAGCGAGAGGATCCGGCGCCTCGAAGGGCATCTGGCGGTGTCGCCGGAGGACAACCGCTCGCGACTCGCGCTCGGCGTGCTCCTCGGCGACCTCAACGATCCACGAACGGAGCCGATGCTGCGCCGCGCGGCGGACGGGCTGGCCCGGGATCGCGAGTTCGAGGTCGAGGGATTCGCTCGGCTCGAGATCCTCTCTCTGACCGGCCGTTGGGGTCGGCTGGAAGAAGCCGACGCCGAGCTCGCGCGGGCCGAGGAGGACGCCAGGCTCTCCGGAAGCGCGCTGCTCACGAACTACGCGGGGTACCATCGAGGATGGCTCGCCTCGCTGCGCAGCGATCGGGATGCGGCCCTGTCCGCCTTCCGGAAGCTCGAGTCGGTCGTCGTTCCCGAGGGGGACGCCGGTCTGCAGCAGATGCTGCTCAACGCGCTGGGCGCGGAAGAATGGCAGCGGGGCAGGATCGAGGAGGCCATCCGGTACTACCGGCGCGCCGCCGCGCTCGCGCATGCCGCCGGCGACTTCTACGGGGAAGCGAGCATCCTGGCGAACATCCATCTCGCGAAGCAGAGACAGGCGCCAGAGGACGACGACCCGGATTTCGCCGAGGCGCTGCGGCTAGCGGGCGAGAGCGGAAACCGCAAGACCTCCGGCCAGCTCCTCTTCTTCGCCGCGCAGGACGCTCGCATCACCCCCGAACGGAAACTCGAGCTCCTCGATCAGGCCATCGAGGAAATCCAGCCGACCGGGGATCTCATCCAGCTCGGATTCGTCCTGAGGTACAAGGCCCACGTGATCGCGTACGCCTATCCGTCCAGGAGGGCCGAGGCCGAGCGGATCCTCGATCAGTCGCTTACGCTCGCGCGCCAGACGGGACAGCCCGATCAGGAGGCCCGGGTCGGAATCCAGCGAGCGACGATCCTGACGGACGCCGGCGAGAGGGCGCGGGCGGCGAACGAATGGCTGACCGTTCTCGACACGATCGAGAAGGTTCGAGATCAGCAGATGGACGAGGGGACCCGCGCCGGCTTCCAGTCGACCTGGGCGTTTCTGTACTACCGGGTCGCGGCGTACTTTCTGCGACAGCCCGGGCCGGGGGCGGCCCCGGAGGATGTGGATGCCGCGCTCCGCGTCATCGAGAGGATGCGCGCGAGGGTCCTCCTCGAGACGCTCGACCTTTCCGGCGCACCGACCGGCGGCGCGTCCTCCACGCTCCAGGAGCGAAGGGCCTCCGCTCTCGGGGAGATCGCGAAGACCCAGCGAAGGCTCCTCGGTCCCACGCTCGCCGGTGACGAGAGGGCACGGGCCCTCTCGGATCTCGAGAGGCTCGAGGCCACCGAGTTCGCGCTGAGGCAGGATCTCTCGCGGGCCGATCCCGGGTTCGGGTCGCTCCGCGCCCCGGTCATCCCCACGGTGGCGCGCATCCAGGAAGCCCTTCAGGAGAACGAGGCGCTCGTCTCGTTCCAGTCGAACGTCGATGCGAGTCGGCGGGGTTGGGCGCTGGCGATCACCCGGGACTCCACGCGAACCTGGGAGATCCCCGACCGCGCCGGGATGACGGGGGAGATCTCGCTCTTTCTCGGCCTCCTCGCGCGGCGCGACGGCTCGGAGGGCGCGGGCGCGGCGAGCCTCTACAGGGACCTCTTCGCGGAGGGTCTGAAGGGGCTTCCCGAGGGGATCACCCGCCTCATCGTCGTCCCCGACGGCCCTCTTCACAAGCTCCCGATCGACGCGCTCCGGACTGAGGCCTCGGCCGCGCCGCTCGCCGCGCGCTTCGAGATCTCGATCGCTCCCTCGTGTTCGACGTGGCTGAAGTGGAGCGGCGGCCCGGCGGTGGCGGCAGCGAGCCCGCTCCTCGCCGTCGCCGATCCCGCCCTCGAAGCCGGGCCTTCGGCTCCGGCGACCTACCGGGCGGCGACGGTCGCGAGCGGTCTCAGGCTGGGGCCGCTTCCGCGCGCTCGGGACGAAGCCCGCTCCCTCGCCGGAAGCCTCGGAGGTGGCAGCCGCATCGCCCTCGGAGCCGAGGCGACGGAGCGGTTCATGAAGACGGTCGACCTCGGGGGCTTCAGGATGCTCCACATCGCGGCGCACGCCGTCGTGGACGAGGCGCACCCCGAGCGCAGCGCCGTCCTTCTCGCCCCCGGGGCCGACGACGAGGATGGGTTGCTTCAAATCCGCGAGATCGTGGGCCTCGATCTGAAAGGACGGCTGATCTTCCTCTCCTCGTGCGACAGCGCGTCAGGCACCGTCGTGGAGGGGGAGGGGGTCATGGGTCTGGCCCGGGCCTTCTTCCAGGCCGGCGCCGTGGGCGTCGTCGGGAGCCTGTGGCCGATCCGCGACGACGAAGCGGCGCTCATGGTCGACGCCATGGCGACCCACATGGGACGCGGAGCGAGCATCGCGTCGGCGCTCGCCTCCGCGCGACGCGATCGTCTCAAGGCCGGCGCACCCGCCGCCGACTGGGCGGCGCTCGTCGTCCTGGGCGACGGGGACTTCGTCCCCCTCCCGGGCGGGCGGAGATCGATCCAGCCCGTCCTCCTCCTCGCCGTGATCGCGGCCGGGATCGCCGCCGTCGCGGGGGCGCTGCTTTTCTGGCGCGGTCGGGCGCGGCGCTCACCCCGTCCCGCCTGAACCGGCCGCGATCCTGGTGAGGGGATCGCGACCCTCCGTCGGGTTCAACGACGGCAGCCACTATCTCGCGAAGTTCACGTTCAGACGACGCCTGCTTATCCGCACGGGGACGGGAGACGTGCGCGCCTCGAGGCGCTGATACCCGACCGAAGCGCACTCTGTGTCCGGCGCGATCGTGTCTACAGGTTTCAACAAGTGTCGACAGGGTTCGCCGGTGCCGCATCCCTGGTCTCGGTTTCCACTATCCCCTTGACCACTCGCCATGGTCGGCGTACTCTCACCGCGCTGCAAGATGTCGTTCTTTCCAACGGGACCGGGTGTCAGGGAAGAGGGTGCGAAGCCCTCGCTGTCCAGCAACTGTAAGCGGCGACGAAATCCGCAAGGCAACCCACTGGGGATGAAAACCCCGGGAAGGGGCGGAGAGTAGGCCCGAGCCGCGAGCCAGGAAACCTGCCCGAGCCCATTTTCGTCAACCGCCTTCTCGGGAAAAGGCTGGACGATCGCCGGGTGAGCTCCCATCCCCCGGCGCCTCCACACCCCGAGAGGTCAGTCGCCAAGGAGGGACTCATGTCCCAGCGAAGACTGACTCTCGTTGCTTCCGCACTTTCAGCGATTCTTGTTCTCGGCACCCTCGCGCCGACCAACGCCCACGCGGGCGCCGTCGTCCTCGATCTGCGCACCGATCCGAACCTGGACGTCCAGGGAGCCGGCCCGGCGACGTTCGCCTTCGACGCCTCGACCGCCGCGAAGTTCCCGTCGGACGCCAGCGGCTCTCTCGTCGAGCGCTTCGACTCGACGCACCCCTCGACGCGCGCCGTCGCCGCGCTCGGCGCCTCGTACACCGAGGCCGACGACTTCGTCTTCGGGGCGATCCTCTCGATCCGCGCGGCCGGCTTCGAGACCGATCCGTTCGGTTTCCACCCGATCACCTTCTCGCTCATCAACTCGCAGACCACCGGCTTCAACCGCACCGGGAACGTCGCAGACTTCCGGAGCGACACCTTTGACACGATCGACGTCGCCTACTTCCCGCAGGTCTCCCCCTTCTTCGGCGGGCCATTCCTGTCCCCGGCCGTCTACGGCTCGGCGGTCTCGGACGACGCCTTCGCGGACTTTACCTTCAGCAGCACGCAGTTCGAGCTGCTCCCCGGGGCGACGTACCTCGTGACGGCGGAGCACAGCGCCGCCGATCGGAGTCTGGTCGTGACCGTCTACGGCCTCGGGGCGGGGGGGCTTCCGGTGGCGATTCCGGGAGGGAGGACCGTCGTCGACCTCTCGATTCTGACCGGGTTCAGCGTCGATTCGGTCGCGATCACCGCGTACGAGGACGGCTTCAACGTCTTCACGCAGTCGGGGCGGTCCGTCCGCGCCGACGTCGACTACGACCTTCTCTTCTTCGCGCCGGGATCGCTGGGCGGGGCGGCTTCGCTCCCCGCGCTCGCGGGGATCCTGAGGCGATCGGGAGAGGGAGCGCGTGGCCTCTCGGCTCACTGAGCGCGTCCTTGTCGTCCTCGTGACGATGGTGTCGGTGGCGACCCCGGCCGCCGCCGACACCGTGGACTGCTTCGCCGATCGGGTCGTCTCGTTCACGAGCGGGTTCGCGGATCCGAACACCGGCTTCCGTTACGCTGAGCTGCCGGGGATCGTCCTCGGCCCGCCGGGGGACTCATTGCCGACGCAGGGGTCGACGTCGGTGGTGTCGCTCGGCCACGGGGGGTCGATCACCCTCGCGTTCACCGACAACGCGATCGTCGACGGCCCGGGCCCCGATTTCATCGTCTTCGAGAACGCCTTCTTCGTCGGGGCGACGCCGACGACGCCGACCTCCACCTGCAACGTCTTCGCCGAGCCGGGGACGGTCGAGGTGTCGTCGAACGGCTTCACGTGGGTCGCCTTCCCGTACAACGCCTCGGCTCTCTCGCTGGTCGGCTCGCAGCAGACGCCGTGCTCCGCGCTCCCGATGCTTCAGGGGCTCGCGGGGATCACGCCGACCTTCACCGGGAACTGGACGATCCCCGACGATCCGGCGACGTGGGATCCGAACGGCACCGGCGGCGTCTCGGGAGCGGGGGGGGACGCCTTCGATCTCGCGACGGTGGGCCTCACTCAGGTGCGATTCATCCGGATAACGGATCTCAATCTCGGGACGGGGCTCGCGGGGACGGCGGAGGGGTTCGACCTCGACGCGGTGGTGGCGCTCCACGCCATCCCTCTCGGGCAGGGAGGCCCCGACACCGATGGCGACGGCCTCTCCGACGCCGACGAGTCGAACGTCTACGGGAGCGATCCCTTCCGCGCCGACACCGACGGGGACGGGGTGGCCGACGGCGTCGAGGCGGCGACCTGCCGCTCCCCTCTCACGGCCGCGATCGCGCCGTCGTTCGTCTACGACGCCGGGCTCGGCTTCCCCTCGACGGCCACCGACTCGCTTCGGTGGAACTTTCTCTCCTCGGCGGCGACGTACGACCTGATCCGCGGCGGCGTCGGGAGCGTCCTGAAGTCGAGCAATCCCCTCAACCTCGGCGCCGTCATGTGCGTCGAGGACAACTCGTTCAACCTGACGTCGGCGGATCACCCCGACACCGCCATCCCGCCGCTCGGCGCGGCCTTCTACTACCTCCTGCGCCCCAAGAACGGCGACTACGGCGCGACCTCGAACGGCCGCGGGCGGATTCCCGCGTCGGGAGACTGCGTGCCATGAGGGCGCTCGTCGCCGCGCTCCTGATCGCCGCGTGCGCCGGCGTGATCCGGGCGGACACGGCGGATCCCAACACGCCGGCGGCCGACGCGAACCGGCCCGTGGACGGGGGGACCGAGAAGGTCGAGGTCGTCGGCAAGAGGGGGACGGCCGGCGAGGCGCCGACATCGTTCGTCACGACGATCCGCCCCGAGGATTTCGCGGGGCGCGTCGTCACGCTCGCGGATCTCCTCGGCGAGACGCCGGGGGTGAGGGTCCGCCGCTACGGCGGCGTCACCGGCTTCGCGACGGCGATGATCCGCGGCTCGGCGTCGAACCAGACGATCGTCTGCGTGGACGGTGTGCCGCTCAACTCCCCGTTCGGAGGCGCCGTCAACCTCGCCGACATCCCGCTCGCGGGGCTCGACGCGATCGAGATCCACCGGGGGTTCGCCCCCGCGTCGCTTGGCGCCTCGTCGATCGGGGGGGTCGTGAACGTGCGCACGCGCGCCCCCGAGGACGCCGATCGAGTCACCGCAGCCGTCTCGACGGGATCGTTCGGCACCCGCACGCTGTCGTCCCTCGCCGATTGGGGGACGGGGCCGATGAGGTGGGCCGCGTCGGCGGAGTCGGAGACGACGAAGGGAAACTTCCACTTCCTCGACAACCACGGCACCGAGGCGACGACGGGTGACGATCGGGTGCGCGTCCGCGCGAACAACGAGGCGTGGTCGACGGCACTCCGCCTCCGCGGGGATGTCCCGCTCGCCGGCTCGAGGACTCTCGCCGTCTCGACCGAGTGGCTCCGGCGCCGGCAGGGTGTCCCGGGGATCGACGCCTTCCAGTCCGAGCACGGCACCTTCTCCCTCCAGCGCGGCCTTGTCAGGGTCGGGAGCGACGCTCCCGAGCCCGCCGCGGGCGGGTGGAGCCTCGGCGGATCGATGGACCACGCGTACACGTCGGAGTCGTTCGCGGACCCGATCGCCGGGGCCAACCCGACGCCGCGGGACCAGACGACGCGCGTGGAGGGGACCGGCGCCACGGTGACGCTCATCGGCCGGCCTTCGGCCTCGCAGCGCATCTCGGTCCTGGTGGAGCCGCGGGCGCAGAGCGCGTCGTCGATCGACCGGCTCAACCCGGCCGGCGAGGCGATCGCCGCCCGCCGCGCGTCGGCGAGCGCCGTCGTCGAGGACGAGATCCACCTCGCGGCCGGGCGCATCCTGGTCGCGCCGTCGCTTCGCTACGATCTCATCTCGGATCGAAGCCATGGCGGCGCTCCGGGGGCCCCGGCGGCGCCGGCCGGTGATCTCTCGTCCACCTCCGGGAGGCTCGGCGGGATGCTCATCCTCTCGCCTCGATGGTCGGTCCGGGGGAACCTCGGCCGCTTCTACCGCGCCCCCGACCTGATCGAGAGGTACGGGAACGAGGGGACGATCGCCGGCAACCCCGCCCTCCTCCCCGAGCGCGGGATCAACGGGGACATCGGCGTCACCTTCGAGGGAGGGAGCGCGGGAGCTCTCGACCGCGTGCGGCTGGAGCTGACGGCGTTCCGCACCGACGCCGACAACCTGATCCAGCTCAACCCGCTCACCTCGCGCGTGCTCAAGGCCTTCAACACGGGCCAGGCCCGGATCACCGGGATCGAGACCTCGGCCTCGCTGCGGCTGTGGAAGCGGCTCGTCGCGTCGGCGAACTACACGCACCAGAGGCCGATCGATCACGGCGACACGCCGACCGCGGGGGGCGATCTTCCGGGACGGCCGCGCGACGAGGCGAACGCGACGGAGTCGCTGACCGTCGGGCGCGCGACGCTCTTCCACCGCTTCGCGTACGTCGGGGCGAACGCCATCGGGCCGGTCGCCGCGATTACGGGAAACCTCCCCGGCCCCAGCGCCTCCCTCACGAAGCTTCCGTCCCGCTACCTCCACGACGCGGGGGTGAGGGTCCGCGCGAGCTCCCGGACGGAAATCGCCCTCGAGGTGGACAACCTCCTCGATCGCCGGGTCGTGGACGTGGCGCGCTACCCGCTGCCCGGTCGCAGCCTCTTCCTCAAGATCGCGACGAGCTTCTGATGCCCTCGCGCATTCCCTTCCGTCGCCTCGCCGTCGCGCTCGCGCTGGCCCTCGCGTGCGCCGCGTGCGGTCACGATTTCGTCTTCAACGGCGGACCGCCGCACGAGCCCGCGACGATCGCCGCCACGTACGACATCAGCGCCTCCTACCCGACGCTCTTCTTCCCGGAGTTCTCCGCGACGGGCGTCAACCTGGACCTCACGCTCGAGATCGACCCGAACTCTCTCGGGAATCCCTCGGGGATCTTCGCGGGAACCGTCACGGTGCAGGGGGCGACCGTCGCCGGCCTCGCGAAGCACGTCGACCCGAGCGGCCCGATCGGCGTGACCGGGAGGATCGCGGGAGGGGAGATCGCGATCGACCCGTTCGGGCCCGTCACCGTCGGGAACACCATCCTCTTCCCCGCGCTCACGGGGGCGATCGAGCCGGGGGGCCACAGGCTCGACGGCGTCGCCGAGCTGGGGAATCTCCCCGAATCCGGAAGCTGGTTCGGCATCAAGCAGCGCCGGTATCTCATCGCCGCGACGGACTTCTCGACGCAGGGGACCGTCTCAATCGTCACCGTCCGCTACGACGTGCAGTTCAAGGTGAGCCGCGACGTCGAGCTTGTAAGCGGCGACGCCGTCGCGGCGGCCTCCGCGGGAGGGGCTTTCGTCGTCAACCGCCTGTCGTTCGACAACGTCCAGGTCCTCGATCCGGCGAAGGGGTTCACGACCGCGCGCCAGTTCTCGACCGGGAGCGGCAGCAACCCGCACGACGCCCTCCTCGCGGCCCCCGGGAAGCTCTACATCCCCCGCTACGAGACGGCCTTCAACGACATCCTCATCGCCGACCCGGCGACGGGGGCGGAGGTTGGGACGATCCCGCTCGTCGCGATCGCCACGAACGCGAGCCGGAGCGCGCGCCCGGATCGCCTCGTCCGGGCGAACGGGATGGTCCTCGCGACGCTCCAGAACATCGACTCGACCTTCTTCGAGTACGGCCCCGGCCTCCTCGCCTTCATCGACCCGGCGGACGGCACGGTGGTCCGATCGATCACGCTGGCCGGGCAGAACCCGATCGGGCCGCCGTCCATCCGCCCGGACACCGGGGAGGTGTACCTGGCCGACGCGGGGATCTTCCAGGGGCTGTTGCCGCAGACGCTGAGCGGCGGCGTGGAGGTGATCGATCCCATCTCGCTGACGACGCGCGGAATCCTCGTGGACGACGACGATCTCGGGGGAAACGTCTCGGGGGTGGCGGTGACGTCCGGGACGGTGGGGTATGCCGTGGTCGTGACCTCGGCGAGCCGCAACGACGTCGTCGCCTTCGACCCGAACAGCGGTGCCATCGGCTCGACCATCCTCTCGACGGCCGCGCTCATCCCGGAGATCCGCTACGATGGGGACGGCTTCCTTCTCGTGGCCGAGCACGACCTCTCGAACCCGCGCCTGAGGGTCTTCGACGCCGCCACGGGAACCGAGATCACGAGGATCGCGCTGTCGCTGCCTCCTTCGTCGATGGCGATCCTGACGCGAAGCCTGACCGTCACCCCCTGAGGCGGAGGATTGAGATGCGGACGACGACATACCTGGGAAGGCTCGCGCGGCGCGCCGGCGCGCTCGGGATTCTGGCGTCAGCCCTCTGGCTGCCCGCCTCGGCCGGAACGATCACGTTCACGCTGGATCCGCCGGCGCTCGAGAGCCTCCTGCGCGCGGTCACCCCGTACGAGGTCGTCGTCGGCAAGCACGGTCTCTCAGAGACGCTCACCCTCTCGAACCCGCGCGAGGTGCGTTTCGTCAACGGGGGCGTCCAGCTCAAGCTCGACTACAGGGGCACTCCCCTGCCGATCGAGGACGTCCTCGAGGTGTCGCTCTCACTGACGTGGAACGACATCAAGAAATCGTACGAGGCGAGGATCGCGAGCCTCCCCCTGAAGCTCCCCGCCTTCGGCACGATCGATCTCGCCGACCACCTGCGGCCGTTCTCGATCCCGTCCGTCTTCTCGGAGGTCGCGGGTGAGGGATCGGCCCAGATGGGGATCGAGGGGAAGATCCTCTCGCTCAAGGTCCTCGACACCATGATCCAGGCGAGCGCCGACGTCACGTTCAGGAAGGCGCCGCCGGTTGCTCCTACTTCACCTGGACCACGGACGTCTCGCTGAGCTCGGCGAGCCCCGTTCCCTTGTTCTTGCCGAAGACCCTGAAGTAGAGGTTCGGGTTCGCCCCCGCGCACGCCTTGGCCCACTTCTTCGCGGGCATCGTCCATGAGAGCCCCTTGAGCAGCGTCGAACCGCTCGTCACCTGGGCCGTCGGGAGGAACGTCGAGCTCCACGAGACGAAGACCTTGAACCTGTTGTAGACCTCGGGCGACCAGGAGATCGTGGGCGGCGGATCGAGGCACGTGAGCTGGCCCGCCAGCGGGAAGGTGATGGTGATGTCGCACGCGTCACCCCCCTCGTTGTCGCCGTCGCTGTTCTGCTGGCCGGGGTTCGAGTTCAGCGGGCAGTTGTCGCACGCATCGCCCACGCCATCCCCGTCCCCGTCGGTGTCGCCCGGGTTGTAGACGGTGGGGCAGCTGTCACAGGCGTCGCCGACTCCGTCCCCGTCAGCGTCCTGCTGCCCGGGGTTCGAGACCGCCGGGCAGTTGTCACAGGCGTCGCCGAGTCCGTCGCCGTCCACGTCCGTCTGGCTCGGGTTGTAGTTGAAGGGACAGATGTCGCACTGATCGGCGTGCCCGTCGCCGTCGTGATCGGACTGGCAGGGATTGAAGACCCCGCAGTTGTCGCAGGCGTCGCCGACCCTGTCGTTGTCCGAGTCGACCTGGTTCGGATCGACCACGAACGGACAGTCGTCGCACAGATCCGCGATCCCGTCCCCGTCGGTGTCCGGGACGGTCGGCGGCGACGTGGAGCACTGGTTCGTGATCTGGAGATCGAACGAGTGGGGGGGCGCGCCGATGCCGTTGTTGTCGGTGGCCGTGAAGACCACGATCTCGCCGCCGACGTTGGCCGCCGTGGGCTTCCAGAGGCACTCGCCGGTGACCGTATGAGCCGGCGGCCCGTAGGTGCACTGCATCCCCTGCGGAAGGCTCGCGTCACCCAGCTCCACGATGTCGTTCACGTCCTGGTCGCTCGCCTGGAGATCGAAGCAGAGATAGTTGCCGACGTCGACCGATCGCGTCCCGCCGGACGGCGGCGTCGGCGGCACATCGAAGTGGGGCGCGAAGGGCGGCGGGTTGATCACCTGCACGAAGAAATCCACGGCGGTCTTGCCGCCCTTCAGCGCGCCATTGGGATCGAGGTCTTCGATGACGATCTGCGTCGAGTAGTTGCCGAACCTCTCGTTCGGATCGGACGACAGCGTCGCGCCCGTCGTGTTCCAGGTGACGAGCCCGGTGTTCGGATCGACCGACAGGGCATTGGGCGCGTTCGGCGGCCCGGGATGGACGAACGAGAAGCTGCCGGCCTCGGTCGGAGTCGCGAGGCGCCACCGCATCGGATCCCCGTCCGGATCGGTCGCGAGGACGAAGAACTGGCAGACCGTGTTCAACTCGCAGCCGACGATTGGCGTGATCAGGGTCTTCGGCGGCTCGTTCGGCCTGTTCGGATCCAGATCGACGAGCGACTCGACCCGGTAGCTCAAGCCGGAATTGTTGATGTGCTCGGGGAGCAGCGTCCGGCAGCAGGAATCGACCGCGGCGACCCAGGGGGTGCCGTTGTCGTTCTCCGCCGAGTAGGTGTAGTCCAGAACCTTGTCGGGGGCGTTCGGATCCTCGATCTCCGCCTTCGCGATGACCCAGTTCTGCTTGAGGTTCATCGCGATGACCTCCCAGCGCAGGAGGTTGTTCGGATCGAGCGGAACGTTGGCGTCGCCCGTGTCGAGGGTCGTAAAGCCGATGATCTCCTTGAAGACGTCCCCGACGATCACGCGATTGTCCGACCCGCTCCCCACGTATCCATCGCGCCGAAACGCGGCGGTGAGCGTGAACTCGACCGTGAGGGGAGAGATCGCGGGGAGCTTCTTCCATGTGAGCGTCCCGAACCGGAAGTGCGTGGCGAAGGCCGGAGAGGCCGCCGCCGAGAGGCCGAGAAGCACGCCGAAGAGGACGATCAGGTGGATCGATTTGCGCATCGAGTCTCCTGTCGACCCGCTCGAGGGATCCCCCGGCGGACCAGCATATAAAGATGATGGGGGAGCCCGAGCCACCCCCTGACCGGCGGCAGTCTAGCTCTGAAACAATGTGAACATCAACAACTTAGAAAGGAATGCTACGGGAGAGCGAACGGGCGTCCGGTGGCGTCATCCTTCACGACCCGAAGCGGGGTATCGAAGAGGTCGGAGAGGATCTCCGCGCGGAAGACCTCAGCGGCTCCCCCGTCGGCGATGACCCGGCCCGCCTTCAGCAGGACGAGCCGGCGGCAGAAGCGCGCGGCGAGGTTGATGTCGTGCGACGTGATCGCGACCGTCAGCCCCTCGCGGGCGTTGAGATCTGAGAGCAACGCGTAGATCTCGAGGCGGTGGCGGATGTCGAGAAAGGCCGTCGGCTCGTCGAGTAGAAGAAGACCCGGCTCCTGGGCGAGGGCGCGCGCGACGAAGACGAGCTGGCGCTCGCCGCCGCTGAGCTGGCCGATGAGCCGGCCGGCGAACGGAGCCGTTCCAGTCCTCTCCATCGCGCGCCGCGCCGCGTCGAGATCCTCCCGGCTCTCGACGCCGAGGAGGCCGAGGCGGGCCGCCCGAGCCATGAGGACCACCTCGATCGCGGTGAAGTCGAAGGTGAGGCGCGATTCCTGCGGGACCACCGCGATGCGCCGCGATCGCTCGCCCGCCTCGAGCGCCGCCATTTCCACGTCGCCGCCGGGACCGCCGGTCAGCCGGACGCCCCCCGTGCGCGGCGCGAGGACGCCGGAGAGGATCCGGAGGAGCGTGGTCTTCCCCGAACCGTTCGGGCCGATGAGGCCCACCATCTCCCCGGCGCGGACCGAGAGGGACAGGTCGTGGAACAGATTCCCGTCGCCGTAGCCGAAGCCGATCGAGCGCGCCTCGAGGCCCTCGCTCACGACGCCCCACCCTCCTCGCCGCGGACGGCGAAGAGCCAGAGGAAGCACGGGCCGCCCGCGATCGCCGTGATGACGCCGACGGGGATCTGCGTCGGCGCGAGGAGGACGCGCGCGAGCGTGTCGGCGACGATCAGGATCAGCGCGCCGAGCAGCGCCGACGCGGGGACGAGGAGCCGGTTGTCCGGCCCGAACCACAGGCGCGCGAGGTGCGGGACCATCAGGCCGACGAAGCCGATCAGCCCCGAGACCGAGACGGCCGCCGCGGTGACGAGGCACGCCGCGAGGATGGCGAGGAGGCGCACGCGCGCGACGGGCGAGCCGAGCTGCGCCGCCGTCTCCTCGCCGGCCGACAGGAGATTGAGGTGCGGCCCCAGCAGCGTGAGGCCGATCACCCCGGCGGACACGCAGACGTAGATGGCCGCCAGGAGGCTGCCGGACGGAGGCGAGAGGCTTCCGACCAGCCAGTACATCACCCCCTGGTACCGCCCGACATCCGCCACGGTGACGACGAAGAGGATCAGCGCGATGCAGGTTGCGTTGAGGACAGCCCCCATCAAGAGCATCGTCGCCGCGTTCTTCCGGCCCCGCGCCCGCGACAGCGCGAGAAGGCCGAACACGGCCGCGACCGCCCCGGCGAAGGCGAAGAAGGGGCGAAGCGCGGGCCCGAGGTCGCTGGTCGCAGGAGCGATCGTGCTCCAGAGGATGGCGCCGAGGCCCGCCCCGCCGGAGAGGCCGAGGATGTAGGGATCGGCGAGCGGGTTCCGGAGCACCGACTGGAGAGCCCCTCCCGCCGAGGCGAGCGCCGCGCCGACGATCGCCGCGAGGAGGACGCGCGGCAGCCGCACGTCGGCGAAGATGGCCCGCGCCTCGGAAGGTCCGCGCCCGAGGAGAACGGCGGGGAGATCCGAGAGCCCGACGTGGCTGCTCCCGATCGTCGTCGCGAGGGCCCCCGCCGCGCAGGCCGCGGCCGCGAGCGAGAGGGTGACTCGAAGCGCCCGCGCCGCCGTGTGCCGGCGGGACGCGTCGAGGGAGGGAGGGACCGATCGATCGGGCGTCACCCGTCGATGCTAGGGACGCGACCCCGGGGAGTCAAACCGCGCGCCCGCTTCTTGAATCGCTTCGCGAGCGGGGGCTAAGATGCCCGCCTGCCGCATCCGTCCATCCAACACCTCACGGAGGAGCGCCCGATGGTCTCTCGCACGCGAGGGCGCGCCGCCTCAACCGACGACGTCGTCCCGGATTTCTTCCGGGTGGAGCTCCTGTTCCACGAGAGACGCTCGACGGTCCACCTCTCGCGGCGCGACGGCCTCGCGCGCCCCGCGCTCCTGCTCGAGGAGACCGGGTGCCGCGCGAGCGGGATCGCCGGATCGAGGCCGTTCACCGCCGTCCTCGACGATCCGTCCCCCGGGATGCTGAGGCGCGCGGCCGGTGATCTCGCCGACGCCCTTGCCGAGCCCGCCTCGATCGCGGAGATGAGCGTTCGGGAGCGGACATCCCTCTGGATCGATCCGATCCGCGCCATCTTCGACGCGTGGACCGAAGAGCTTGCCGCGGGATCCGCGCGCGCGGGCGCCGAGGTGATCGGCGCGAAACTCGACGCGACCATCTCCCTCGCCCGCGTCGTGGTCGCCCGGCCGCGCGACGCCGCGCCGTTCTTCGCGGCCCGCGATCTCCGCGCGACCGTCGAGGGGCGCTGCTCCGTGACACTCCGCCGCAGGGAGCGCATCGTGACCGTGGAGGCCTCCCGGTGGGCCGACGGCTTCGCCGATTCTGCGGTCGCCGCCACCGCCGCGTGGCGGGACGCCGCCGCCGAGTGCGTCGCGCGCGGCGTTCCGCGGCTCGAGGCCGTCCCGCCTCCCGCGTTCGAAGGCCCCGCCGTCTTCGGCCCCGAGGCCACGGGAGTCCTGCTGCACGAGATCTGCGGGCATCTTCTCGAGGCGGATCTCGTGACCGCGGGCGTCTCCCCGTTCGCGCGACTGGCCGGGGAGAAGATCGCCTGCGACGAGCTGACGCTTCTCGACGACCCGACTCTCGCCGGCGGTCGCGTGCGCTTCCTGATGGACGACGAAGGGCGCCAGGCCCGAGCCACGGTGCTCATCGAGGCGGGGGTGCTCCGCGGCTTCCTGTCGGACGACGCGACGGCGGCGGCCACGGGAGGAGAGTCGACGTCGGGCTCGAGGCGCGAGTCGTACCGCTTCACGTCGCTCCCCCGGATGACGAACCTCGTCCTCGCCGAAGGCCCGCGCGATCCGGAGGAGCTCGTCGCGCCCATCGCCCGCGGCCTTCTCGTGGATCGTCTCGGTCGCGGGCAGGTGGACCCGCGCCGCGGCGAGTTTCGTCTCGAGGTCGAGTCGGGGCGCCTCATCGAGGGAGGCCGGGCGGGGCGCCTCGTGACGCGCGCCTTCCTCGTCGGCGGGTGCCGCGAGCTGCTCCGATCGATCGACGGCGTGGCGAACGACGTGAGGATCGACGTCGGCGCGGGGTCGTGCATCAAGGACGACCAGATCGTTCCGGTCGGGCAGGCGGCGCCGTCGCTCCGGGTCTCGAAGCTGAAGGTCCTGCCGGGAGTCGCCTCGTGATCGATCGGACGAAGGACGCCGCGGCCCGCCTCGCCGCGGAGGCCCTCGACGAGGCGGAGCGGGCCGGGGCGGCCGCCGCCGACGTGTACGTGAAGGAGTCGATCTCGCGCGAGACGTCGCTGCCGTCGGGAGCGCTCGGCCGATCGGCCGAGCGCGGGATCGCGCTGCGCTGGTTCGGAGCCGATGGGCGATCCGCCCTCGCCGCCGCGACGCTGCGCGTCGGAGACGACGAGCCGTCGGTGGGCGCCTCCCCGTCGGCGCTCGCCCGCCGCGCCGCCGACACCGCGGCGGGCTCGGCGCCGGGCGCGCGGACGCTCCCCTCCCCATGGGTCGCCGACGGCCGCGGCCTCGGCCTCTTCGACCCCGACCTCGACGGATCTCCGGAAAGCCTCCTCGCCGTCGCCGAGCAGATGCGGAATCACGCGCTCGAGGCGGCGGCCGGGTGCGAGGCGGAGATCCGGCTCGTCGCGACGATCTCGACGGTGCTCCTCGTGAACAGCTCGGGCTTCTCGGGGTCCTTCCGGCAGTCGATGGCGAGGCTCGACCTCACGATGAGCGCGGGGCCCGACCGGCGCCACGTGTCGGCCCGCGTCGTCCGCGCCGCGAGGAGCCTGCGGGGGCTCGCCGCCGACTCTGCGATCGTGGAGGCGATCGGGCTGATGGAGGAGGCGGAATCGCCGAAGCTCCCGCCGGCCGGAATTCACGAGGTCGTCCTCGGCCCGCGGGCCGCGGCGGAGATCGTCGCCGCCGTCGCCCCCTGGGTCACGCAGGGCGTTGCGGCCGGCGCCGAGGGGTCCCGCCGCGCCGCGCCGTCCCGCGGGGAAAGGATCGGCGGGCAGGCGCTGACGATGCTGGACGACGGCAGAATCCCCGGGGGGGTCGCCTCCGCTCCGTTCGACGGCGAGGGATGCCGGACGCAGCGCACGGTCGTGATCGAGCGCGGCGTCGTGCGCGAGCTCCTGCGCGATCTGACGGGGGGTGAAGGGGGCGAGGGGTCGACGGGCAACGGTGTGCGCGCCTCGTTTCGTGAGTCCCCGGAGCTGAAGACCTCCAATTTCTTCATCAAGCCGGGGGCGGGCTCGCCTGCGGAGCTCATCGCCTCGCTGAAGCAGGGGATCCGCATCACGACGCTCGGGCGGCTCCCGCGGCTCTCCGGCCCCGAGTCGGCGTTCGCCGTCCCCTTCACCGGCAGGTGGATCGAAGGAGGGCGCCTCGGCGCGCCCCTGGCGGGCGGGTACCTCGCGGGGACGGCTCGGGAGATCCTCGGCGAGATCGAGGCCGCGGGGACCGACCTCACGTTCTTTCAGCGCGGCGGCTCGTTCGGAGCGCCCTCGCTCCTCCTGAGACGGGCGCCGATCCGATCGTCATGACGGGCGGGCGCGCCGGATCGCACCGCGGCGCGAGCGCCGTCATCGCCCTCGCGCTCGCCGGCGCCATCCTCGCCGCCGCCGCGGCCGATCCCGATCCGAACGCCCCCGCGGGCGCCCCGGCCCCTCCCCCCCCCGATCCCGTCGCCGTCGCGCAGAAGCTCCTCGACGCCGACAGGTGGCAGGAGGCCCTCGACGCCGCCAGGGGAATCGTCGCCGCGCATCCCGAATCCGCCGCCGCCGGCACGCTGTTGGCCGACGCGCTCTATCGACGCGGAGATTTCGAGGAGGCGGAGGCGGCGTACCGCGCGGCCGCGGCTGCAGACCCCAACTTCGCCCCCGCCCAGTTCGGCATCGGAAGAATCCTCCGCACGGTCGGGCACTACGGCGACGCGGCCGAGTCCTTTCACCGGGCGGCGGCGCTCGACCCGAACAACCCGCGCTACGTCCGCACCCTGTCGAATCACCTCGCGAAGCGGGAGGACGTCATCAGGCTCCTCACGCACTACCTCGACATGCCTCCCGTCGAAGGCGAGGGGGTGATCAACAACGTGCGCGCGTGGATCGAGCTCTTGAAGGAACTTCGCGATGAGCCCCTGGGGGAGATCGTGACGTCCGACCCCACCGATCTCCCTCTGAACGTGCTGCGCGGCCAGGCTTACCTGAAGGCCGACGTGAACACCGCGGCGGGGCAGCGGTTCGCCTTCGACACCGGCGCGACGGGGCTCACCATCTCGCCGCGGCTCGCGAAGCTCGCGAAGGTGAAGACGATTCGCCCCTTCACGGTGACCGGGATGGGGGGAAAGGGAGTCGTCGACGGCGACCTGGTGCTGATCAAGAGCCTGAAGCTCGGAGGGGTGTCGATCCGCAACGTCTCCGCGACGATCGCGGAGCCCAGGGGAGACGAGGAAGGGCTCTTCGGCCCGCCGATCCTCGGGAGCTTCCTGATCCGGGTCGACCTCGATCCGGGGACGCTCGGCCTGAGGCTCAACGACGGGAAGCCCGACGCGCCGAAGCCTGCCGGCAGCGCGCCGGCGCCGCTCGCGATCCCCTTCCGTAACGTCGGCGGTCAGATCTTCGTGAAGGCCTCCCTCAACGGAACGCCGCTCAACGCGATGGTCGACACCGGAGCGTCGTCGTCCCTCGCCACGATGTCGGCCGCGCCGCGCGTGCCGGGACTCGAGCTCCTCCCCGGCGACTGGGTCCAGGGGAGATCGGTCGGGCTCGCGGGGAGCCTCGCCCGCAAGGCCCTGCGCGAGGCGACCCTCTCGTTCGGCGGAGTCGACTTCAAGGCCGACCGGATGCCGTGCGTCGATCTCGCCCGATTCAGCCGCGCCCTCGAGTCCGAGGTCTACCTCGTGATCGGCTTTCCCGAGCTCGCCCGGTTCGTGACGGAGATCGACTACCGCACCAACACGCTGACGCTCACGCCGAAGGCGAAGTGACCTCCGTCCGTCGCCGGGCCTCGGTCACTCGCATCGAAGCGCCGAGGTGGGCTGGATCGCGGCGGCGCGGCGCGCGGGCAGGTAACAGGCCGCCGCGGCCGTCAGCGGGAAGATCGTCGCGACGGCGAGATACGTCAGCGTGTCGGTCGGGCTGATGCCGTAGAGGATCGCGCCGATGGCGCGCGTCGCGGCGAAGGCGCCGGCGAGCCCGAGGGCGACCCCCACGAGGGTGACCTTCAGCCCCTGCGAGATCACCAGCCTCAGGATGTCGGCCGGGCGCGCTCCGAGCGCCATCCGAATGCCGATCTCACGCGTCCGGCGGCTCGCGAGATAGGCGATGAGCCCGTACAGACCCACGACGGCGATCGAGCTCCCGAGAAGGCCGAAGAGCATGAAGATCCAGGCTCCCGCGCGGGGGAGGAGGAGCGATACGCTCGTCGCCTCCTCCAGAGTCTGGAGGCTCATCACGGGCATCTTCTCGTCGATCGCGCGCGCCACGTCGCGGACGGCCGCCTCGAGGGGCGCGGGATCCCCCGGAGCCGCGGCGATGAGCGTCTCGTCGCCGAACGACGCGGCGCCGTACCCCTGGTAGAGGCAGGAGCGCGGCGACTCGCCGAGCGTCCGGTACTTCGCGTCGCGAACGACTCCGATCACCTCCCAGCGCTCCGCTTCCCGGCCGACGACGATGCCGCGGCCGATGGGATCCTCCCCGGGCCAGAAAGCGCGGGCAAGGGACTCGTTGACGATTGCAGTGCGCGTGGCCGCGGTGACGTCGCTCTCCATGAAGCTCCTTCCCCGCACGACACGGATCTCCATCGTCTCGAAATACCCGGGGCCCGCGGTGGCGACGTCGACCTCGTTCTCCTCCCCGTCCGCCGGGGCCGGAGCGCCTTCCGGACGCGCGTCGGTCGTGCGGACCTGGAAGCTCAGCGGCAGATGCGACGTCACCGCGGCCGATGTGACTCCGGGAAGGGCGCGCACCCGCGCGAGGAGCTGGTCGTAGTAGGCGCGGCTGCGCTCGGACGAGTAGCCGCGAAGCGTCGGGGAAAAGCCCGCGCTCACCACGCCTCGCGTCCTGAACCCCGGATCGATCCGGTGGGCGTTCAGAAGGCTGCGGAGCGAGAGGCCGGCGCCTATCAGGAGCACCAGGGAGAAGGCGACCTGCGCGACGACGAGAGCCGACTGGAGCCGCCGCCGCGGGCGCGCCCCGCCGCCTCCCGACTCCCCTTTCAAACCTTCGACGAGCCCGGGGCGCGAGGATTCGAGCGCCGGGGCCAGACCGAAGGCCAGTGTGGTGACGAGCGCGAGGCCGAGGGTGTAGGCCAGCACCCTCCCGTCGAGCGGCGCGCCGAGCGTCAGCGTGATCGGGAAGGGCAGCTCGAGCGAGCGCATCGCCGCGAGCAGCGCCGAATGAGACCAGGCTCCGAGGAGCAGCCCTCCCGCGGCCCCACCGATCGCGAGCAGCAGACTCTCGACGAGGAGCTGGCGGACGATGCGCCCCCTGGGCGCGCCGAGGGCGAGCCGGACGGCGAACTCTCGCCGCCGCGCGGCCGCCCGCGCGAGAAGCATGTTGGCCACGTTGGCGCTCGCGATGAGGAGAACGAGCCCAACCCCGGCGAGGAGGACGAACGACACCGGGTAGAGGACCGACTCCATTCCCGGGACGATCGTGACGCTGTTCGCGGGCAGCAGATCCACTTCGCGCGTCCGGTTCGTGTCGGGGTACTCGCGCTGCAGCCGCTTGCCGACCGTCGCGGCCTCCGCCCGCGCCCCGGCGAGGGTGCTCGCGGGCTTCAGCCTCGCCATCGCCATCATCCAGCGGGAGCCACGTCCCTCGAGATCGCTCAGGCGCCGCCCGGTCGTCCAGCGCATCGGGATCCAGACGTCCGGAGAGATCATCCGGTAGAGTCCCGTGAACTCCCGCGGGGCGATGCCGATGACGGTGAAGAGCGAGCCGTTCAGGCGCAGCGTGCGGCCCAGGATTCCGGGATCTCCCGCGAAGCGGCGCTGCCAGGCGGCGTGGCTCAGGACCACGACGGGCGCCGCCCCGGCTCCTTCCTCATCCGCCGCCGTGAAGGTCCGGCCCAGCGCGGCCCGCACGCCGAGGGTGGTGAAGTAGTCCCCTGTCGCCGTCTCGCTCATCACGACGGTGTTGCTGCCGCCGGTCTCGAGGGCGAGGGGCTCGAGGGCGTACCCGAACATTCCGGTGAGGCTCTTCGTCCCGTCCCGGATGTCGCGGTAATCCGGAAACGCGAGGGGGGTGTGCGTCGCGATCCCCTCGTGCGCCCGGTTGTAGACGCCGACGAGCTCGCCGGGCCTCTCGACGGGGAGCGGCTCGAACAGCAGCCCGTTGACGACGCTGAAGAGGGCGGTGTTGACGCCGATGCCGAGGGCCAGCGTCGTCATGGCGACGAAGGCGAAGCCGGGGCTCTTGCGCAGGACGCTCGCCCCGTGGACGAAGTCTCTGACGAGGTCGAGGAACATGGCGGCACCCCCGGGGACGGGCGACGCGCGGGAACGCCCGGCGGGCGGCCTCGCGTCGGGGGCTATAACGCCGCAGAGGCCGGATCGTTTCGCCGTACCCCGAATTTCAGGTGGCGCGCTCTCCGCCGCGACCCACCTCGACGAGCTTCTCCAGGTACTCGATCTGCCGGTGCTGCATCGCGACGAGCTGCACCCACTGCGCGTCGCGGAACTCGTCGAGCTTCTTGTGAATCTGCCCGATCTCGATCTCGGCCTTCAGGTTGATCTCGTAATCGTGCTCGGCCCGGACCCGGTCCTTCTCGTTCTGCCGGTTCTGGCTCATCATGATCACGGGGGCCTGCAGCGCGGCGAGTGTCGACAGGATCAGGTTGAGCAGGATGTACGGGAACGGGTCGAAGGCGCCGTCCTTGAGCACCTGGCTGTTGATCAGCATCCAGGCGGCCATGATCGCGCCGAAGGTGAAGATGAAGGTCCACGAGCCGCCGAAGGCCGCGACGACGTCGGCGACGCGATTGCCCAGAGAGAGCTTCTCCTCGTACTCGGTCTCGATGTCGCGGGTGACCGTCCGCCTGTCGGCGAGGGCCTTGCGGACCCGCTCCTCGATCTCCGTCACCTTCGATCGCGGGCGCGCGGGGACGACGCGCGCCTCGATTCGCTGCTGAGCCATGGCGACCTCCATGAATCCCGCGAGGGACGATGCCGGCGTCAACTTAGCAGAAGAGGTCCTTCGAAGAGCTCGAGAATCCCGCGCTCGCCCCGGCGCTCGAGGTTGGTGCGGATCGACTCGAGAGTGGGGGGAATGCTCGGGAGGTAGCCGCGATTCCCCTTGACGACCGCCTGGTAGGCGAAGGTGCCGATGGCCTTGATGTTCCGCTGGAGGCACGTCCGCTCGAACTCCTCCTCGAAGGAGCCCGGGCGGGCCTCGCCGGGTTGCGAGCGCCCCGTGACCTCGAGGAAGAAGTCGAGCATCTCCTCGATCAGCTCCTCGGGGAGGCGCACGTAGGAATCGCGGAGGAGCGACGCGAGGTCGTATGTGTACGGTCCCATCCGCGCGTCCTGGAAGTCGACCATGTAGAGGCGATCCCCCCTCACCATCAGGTTCCGGGAGTGGTAGTCGCGGTGGCACAGCACGCGGTCGTATCCCGCCACCGTCTCGGCCAGCGATTCGAGCCACGCGTCGAGGTCGGCGGCCGCGGCGGGCATGAGGGGTGAGCCGAGAAGCCCCGTGACGTAGTGCTCGGCGAAGAAGCGGAGCTCGAAGAGGAGCCTGTCGCGGTCGAGCGCCGTCCGCGCGGCGGGCAGGTCGGGCGAGAGAGCGCGCGTCCCCTCGCTCTGGAGGTGCGCGAGGATCTGGACCGCCTGGCGGTAGAGGAAGTGCCGTCGATCGGGAGACGCCGTCATGAGGTGCGCCATGAGCGTCGCGTCGCCCAGATCCTGGAGCAGGAGGATCCCTTCTCCCGGGTACGAGCCGACGATCTCCGGGACATCCGCCCCGATCTCCTTGAGGAAGCGCCCGTGGACGAAGTACGGAAGGTCGTCGAGCCGGAACGGCTCGGGATGCACCATCGCGACGAGGGGGCTCATCGTCGCCAGCCGGATTCTGAAGAAGGCGCGATCCGACGCGTCGCCTGCGAGAGGCTCGCACGAGACGGCGTCGCCGAACCGACGCCGGGCGAAGGCCAGAAGCCTCCGCGTCATCGCCGGCCGGGGCCCTCCGTTCCCTTCGCTCATGGAAGGGGAACCTCCGTGCGACCGGACGGGCCGGCGGGATCGAGCATCACCAGCCTCGCGATCACGGTCGCCCGCTCGGGGATGTCGACCCCCTCCCACACGATGGAATCGGCGACGCGCGCTCCGGCGCCGACGCGCGCCCCGGACGCGACGAGCGAGCGCGACACGCGCGCGCCCGGCCCGACACGCGCCCCGGGTCCGAGGACGCTCTCCTCGACGCGCGCGTCGCCCGCGACCTCGACGTCATGCGCGGCGAAGGAGGGAGGCTCGCCCGCGAGCCGCGCACCGCACTCCGCGGGAAGCGCGTCGAGGAACGCGGCCTCCCGCAGCAGGCGAAGGTGCGCCCGGCGGTAGAGCGAAGGGCTGCCCGCCTCGACCCACCACCCCTCGTGGCGAAAAGCCCCGAGGCGGCCTCCCGCCCGCAGGTGCGGGAGGTAGGCGTCGCGCACGATCTCGGAGGGGCCCGACGCGGGGAGGCGCCCGATCGCGGCGGGGGTGACGATGTGCACCCCGATGAAGGTCGAGGGCTCCCCGTCCGAGCCGGCGTCCCCGATGCCGCAGACGGCGCCGCGGGGATCGAGGCGGACGGTCGAGTAGACCTCGTCCAGCTCGCGCGGCTTCACCGCGAGGGTCGCGATCCCGTGCCCCTCGGCGCACGCCCAAACGTGCGCGGCGGTGAGGGCGGGGAGAGAGACGGCGGCGAGCGAGTCCGCGTTGACGACGAGCAGGGGCGCCTCGCGATCGAAGTGACCGAGCGCCGCCCGGATCCCTCCTCCCGTGCCGAGGAGGAGCGGCTCGAAGGAGGTCTCCACCTCGAGCCCGGAAGGCGTCCCGCCGTCGAGGAGGGCGATGAGCGACTCGGGGCGCGCGTGCAGGTTGACCACCGCCTTCGTCACGCCATGGCGCGCGAGGAAGTCGAGGGCGTGCAGGAGGAGCGGCCGGTTCATCAGGGGGAGCGCGGGCTTCGCGCGATCGACGGTCAGGGGACGCATCCTGAGCCCCTGGCCGGCCGCGAGGACCATCGCCTGGCTCGGGATCCCCGC
The DNA here is from genome assembly GCA_016195325.1 of Acidobacteriota bacterium. NCBI lineage: Bacteria > Pseudomonadati > Acidobacteriota > Acidobacteriota bacterium. Next base: position 14,510 of record JACPZX010000062.1, on the reverse strand, counting down.
GCCGCCTCCCCGCGTCATGGCGCGCTTCCCGCGACGGCGGCGAAGGTCATGTCGGTCAGCGGTCGGCCTCGCGCGCCAAGCCATTCCCTGAAAACGGTGCGGTAGTCGTCCACGATGAAGTCGCGCTCCGACGCCCCGAGGCGCGCGGCGAGACCCGGGATCGCGGCGGCCGGCGCCTCGATCTCGACGAAGCAGCCCATCGGCGTCTCGTCCAGGTCAATCGTCGCGCCGTCGAGCGTGAAGACCGTCCTGTACTTCTCGTAGCGGTAGGTGACGACGTATCCGGCGCGCTCGAGGATCGCCGCCAGAACGGCGGGCGCCGACACGGTCGTCTCCAGCTCCCGCCTCACCTTCGCCGTCGCCTCGGAGGCGACCTTCTCCTTGTACGTCAGCGCCCCCTGCCCGTCGCTCGTCGCGCGCACCCTCAGGAGCCGGCTCGACGCGGCGAGGTCGCCGGACGGGGTGTCGAAGACGAGGTTCTCCTCGAAATGCCTGGGCCGCGCCTCGACGGCTCCGGCCGCGAGGAGGGCGCGCCGCGCAGTGCCGACGTCCGGAAACGATAGTTTGATCTCGACTTCGAGCGCATCGCTCATCGGCGCCGTCACCCCGGAAACAGGCCCGCATCGCGGGCCGGGCGCATTGTAGCCGCAGCGAGGCGGATGCGGCCCGCGGCGTTTGATCGAGCGGGCGCCGCTGGAGTACGCTCTGCGCCCCGTTTCGTCGATCGAACGCGCGACATCGTCCGAGAGGTCCGCCCATGGCCTGGCTCAAGAAACCCACCTGGCGTCTCGCCATCGTCTACTCGCTCCTCGCCGCACTGATCTACACCGCGCGGCGCCCGTCGCCGCTGTCGATGACGCTGGGCCTTCTGCCCATCGTCGCGGGACTGGCCCTGAGGGTCTGGGCGTGCGGCCACCTCGTCAAGAACAAGCGCCTCACGACGACCGGCCCGTACGCCTACGTGAAAAACCCCCTCTACGTAGGGACGATTCTGATCACGACCGGATTCTGCGTGCTCGCGCAGCCGCTCCTCGTCCCGATCGTCTTCATCGGGTTCTACGCGTACTACATGCCTCGCAAGAGGAAGATCGAGGGGGATCGGCTCCGCAAGATCTACGGCGAGGCCTACGAGCGCTTCGAGAAGGCCGTCCCGGATCTCCTGCCGCAGCTCACGCCGTACCGGAGCGGCGACACCACGAGATTCGACGGCAAGCTCGTATTCGACAACAGCGAGCACGGGACGGTGATGTCCGTGGCCCTCGGCATCGCCCTGATCTTCGTCTCCGTCTGGCTGCGGGAATCGGGAAGCCTTCCCGCTCCATGGTGGGCTCCGACCGACTACCTCCCCCTGATACCCAGACACCTTCCCGGCCTCTAGCCGCCCGCAATCGCCGCGCGAGCCGACTCGAGGCGCGCGCGCCACTCGGCTCCCTCGGCCCCGCCGGACCCCTGGGGCGCGAGAAGCGCGTCGACGGCGATGAGCGCCTCGTGGCCGCCGAGCGCGACCAGCCGCCTCAGGGACTCCTCGCGCGGCACGGGCCCCCCGTTGCGGAACGAGAAGCCGTAGAGCGCCGCTGCCGACTCGCGCGCCGCGCTCCGGGCGGGCTCGGGTGCGGTCAGAAAGATCTCCACCGTGTCCACCGACGCCTTCGTCGGGTAGCCTGCCAGGGCCCGAAGGACATCCGGGATTCGGGGCGACCCCGGGGCCGCAGTGGCGATTTCGAGGAGCGCCGGGAGCGCGATCCGGTCGGCGAGCCTCGCGAGCGAGATGGCGGAGGCCTCACGGGCCTCCGGACATCGATCGTCGAGGGCGCGCGAAAGGATATCGGCCGTGACGCGCTCCCCGCGGTTGAGGGCGGCCATCCAGCCGAGGCCGTCCGCTGCGGCCGCCCGCAGCTCGCAGTCCTTCTCGCGCATGCCGGCCGAGAGAACCTCCATCGCGGCGGGATCTCCGATGTCGCCGAGGGCGCGCAGCGCCGAGGCGCGGGCCGGCCCTCCGTGCTGCGCGAGATCGGTGAGGGACGGCAGCGCCGCCGCCCCGTAGCGCACGGCCGCCTCGAAGGCGGCCGCGCGCACGTCGGCGTCGCTGTCGTGGATGAGCTTGAGGACTTTTCCCAGCGCGTCGGGCTCGCGACGCGATCCGAGCGCCGCCGCGGCCGCCGCCCGGACCTCCGGGAAGTCCGAGCGGAGCGCCTTGATCAGATCGGCGACAACCTCGGGCCCCCCCCCCGAGAGCCCCATCTCCCGGGCGGCTCGCGCCCGCTGCTGGCGGTTTCCGTCGCGGAGATCCCGCTTCAGCTCCTCGTTCGCGTCGAGGCGCGCGTACGTGCCGAGCGACGTCCGGATCTCCAGCCCCGGGTGATCCCCTGTGAGGGTGACCTTGATGGGTCGCTTCCTGTCCGCGTCGCGCGGCCTCGCCACGTCGTACTCGAGGACGTACGCCGAGAGCAAGCGCTCCCCCAGCCGCTTCATCAGGGCGCGGAGATCCTGCGACGGGTACATGTACCAGCCGCCGGTCTGGAGCGCGAGATCCTGCACGGCGAGGTACCCGCGCCCCGACGGGCCCGGAAGGATGAGAAGGATCGTCACCCCGGAGCGGATCGCCATCCTCGCCGCCTCGTTCAGCACCGGAAACATGGCCGCGGTGATCGGCTGGCTCGAGCCGCCGAAGTCGGTGTCCAGGCCGTCGGTCATCAGGATGAGGGCCTTGCGTCCCGGGAGATCCCGCATGTCTCGCACCGTCTCGAAGACGGCGCGGAAGAGGCTCGTGCTCCCCCCCGACGGGATCACCCCCGCGAGCGAGGCCGAGAGCGAGGCGGCATCATGGGTGAAGTCCTGGAGCACCGTGGTCTCGTCCGAAAAGACCGAGACGCGGACCTGATCGATCGGCCTGACGGCCGACAGGAGGTCGACGCACGCGGCCCCCCACTGCTTCATGTGGAACTGCATGCTTCCGCTGCGATCGACGAGAATGGCGAGCGAAAGCGGTATGTCGGAGCTGGCGGAGACGCTTCCGAGCGAGGTGACCTTGACCGGGGCATCCCCCTCGCGGACCGAGAAGTCCGAGGCGAGGAGCCCTTTCACCGGCGAGCCCGAGGCGTCGGCGACGGAGACGAGAATCTGGAGTCTTTCAATCGCCGTTCCCTCGACGAGCTCGTGGTGCTCCATCGAGAGCCCTCGCGTCGTCACGAGGTCCTCCGCGCTCGTCCCGTCGGCAAAGCGCGCCACGACACGAAAGAGATGGGACGAAAGGCTCTTCCCCGCGTCCCACGCCGCCGTGTAGGGAGGGAGAGGGTCCGAGGCGAGGAGGAGACCGTCGGCGAAAAAATCGACGTGCACGACGCTGACGCCGGTCGGCGGGATCACCGCGGCCTTCATCACGAGGGTGCCGTAGACGACCTCGGAGGCCGCGGGAGCGACGATTCGGACGGAGGCGCGCGGGGGAGGCGCGGCCTCCCGCGACGGCTCCGCCTGAGAAGCCTCGGCCCACGAAGCGATTGACGCGGCGACCGCAACGGCGGCGATCGACGCCTGGACGATTCGAGCCTGGCTTCGCTCCACTCCGGTTCCTCTCGCGGTCGACCGCGACGGCGCTCGCCGTCGTCGGGAAGCGTAGCCTTGGACCCGCGGGATGTCCCGCTCGTCCCGGCTTATGCTTTTACAGCAAAAAAAGTAATTCTTTCCCCTTGACCCCCTGTTATCTTTGTTGTATATGTCGGTTACCGTCTTCGATGAGGCGGGTCTGCCGGAGCAGCGATGGCCTCCGTGCTCCGGAGGGAACCGACCCGCAGCGTCGAAAGCCGGTTTGCCTCCAGGACCCCAAGCCTGGGGGGCCTCACCCCGCGTGCGCCAGTGGGTGTCTGCCCGACCCGTAGTAAGCTGGCGTCGCGCCTCGACCCATGCCCCGGCTGGGCCCGCAACCAGCCTCACCCCCGCGGGCTCAGCCGGGGCGATTTTTTTCATCGCCCCGGCACGGCTCGTCGCCGGATCCCCTCGTCCTCCTCCTGCCCTGCATGACGGCCGGCGCCGGCGCGCGCGCAGACGTCTCCCTGGATGCCGGCACGAGACGAACGCGCGTGGATCGGTCAGGTGGAGCGCAGGGAGGATGTGCGCGAGGCGGGTGGTTCCCGCAGGTTCAGACGCGCGCGGCGCGGGTCGGCCGGAGAAGCTGGTAAAGAAGGTAGCCCCCCCCGGCGATGACGAGAAGGGGGAGGAGGGGGAGCAGGACGGCTCCGAAGAACGCGATCGCGAGGACGGCGAAGATGAGCGCCCCGAGAAGGCCTGTCGCCATCAGGGCCATCGCCCCGACCGTGCCGCCCACGACGAGGCCGGCGAGGCGAAATGGCAGGAGCACCAGCCCCAGCGCCAGCTTCAGGATCAGGAAGACGATCGCCAGCACGAGCAGGACCGGAACGGCGATCAGGCCGACGACTCCCAGGACGAGGAGAGCGAGGATTCCGAGCATCACGAGCCTCCTGAGGCTGAACCCGCACGGCGCGCGCATCGGCTTCTACGACCCGCCGCGCGCGCGGGTTGCGTGCCGCGCGAAACTTCTCTGGCGAACCCGGTGAAATCCTAGTCCATCTGCCTCCTGAGGAAGGTGGGGACGTCGAGATCGTCCCTCAGATTGGTGAAATTCGGCCCATAACCTCCCTCATCCGTTCCAATCGGAACCGTCCGACCCGGGCCCTTGCGGAGAAACGGGGTCTCGGGACGTGCGTTCTTTCGCCCGGCGACGGGATCGGACGAAGGGCGCCCGGCCGCCGGTCGCGCAACGGCCTTCGCGTCGTCCTTGCGGACCTCGCGGAAACCAGTCGCGATGACCGTGACCTTGACGGTCTCCCCCATCGCCTCGTCGATGACGGTCCCGAAGATGATGTTCGCATCCTCGTGCGCCGCCTGGTGCACGAGGTTCGAGGCCTCGGCCACCTCGAACAGCGTCATCCCCGGACCGCCGGTGATGTTGATGAGCACCCCGCGCGCCCCCTCGATGGTCGCGTCCTCGAGAAGAGGCGATGAGATCGCCTTCTGCGCGGCCTCCGTGGCGCGCCCTTCGCCGGTGGCGATGCCAGTCCCCATCAGCGCCATTCCCATGCCGCTCATGATCGTCTTCACGTCGGCGAAGTCGAGGTTGATCTCGCCGGGGATGGTGATGAGGTCGGAGATCCCCTGCACCGCCTGGCGCAGGATGTCGTCGGCGATGAGGAACGCGCCCTGGAGCGTGGTCTGCCGATCGACGGTCGAGAGGAGGCGCTCGTTCGGAATGCAGATGACCGTGTCGAGGCACTCGCGCAGCTCGCCGAGGCCCAGCTCGGCCTGCTCGCGGCGCTTTCGCCCCTCGAACGCGAAGGGCTTCGTCACGACGCCGACGACGAGGGCGCCGAGCTCGCTCGCGAGCGACGCGACGACGGGGGTCGCCCCCGTCCCGGTGCCGCCGCCGAGGCCGGTGGTGATGAAGACCATGTCGGCTCCCTGCAGCACCTCGATGAGCTTCTCCGTGTCCTCGAGGGCGGCCTGCCGGCCCACGTCGGGGTTCGAGCCCGCGCCGAGACCCTTCGTGAGCTTCGACCCGATCTGGAGCTTCAACGGAGCGTGAGACGACTTGAGCGCCTGGCAGTCGGTGTTGACGACGACGAACTCGACCCCCGTCATCCGCGAGGCGATCATCCGGTTGACGGCGTTGCTTCCGCCGCCGCCGCAGCCGATCACCTTGATACGCGCTCCGACCATCGGATCGTCGTCGAAGGCGAGCTTCATCCGCGCGTCGCCGGCGCCATGGCCACCATCCATCGTGATCATCGATCCCCCTTGTTCCCGGAGCTCTACCTGCCGGCCCCGAAGATATCCGTGAAGAAACCCTTGACCCGCTGCGAGACCCTGCCCGTGAGGAACGCGGGCACGCGCATCGACTCGCGCGGCGCCCTGTGGGCCACCCCGTAGAGCAGTATTCCGACCGCGGTCGCGCACGCCGGCGACGACACGAGGTCGACCAGCCCGCCGACACCCGCGGGCCCGCCGCGGCGCACGGGCAGATCGAAGATCTGCTCGGCGATCTCCATGAGTCCCTCGAGCTGGGAGCCGCCGCCCGTGAGCACGATGCCGGTGGAGAGAGCCCCCTCGTACCCGCTCCGGGAGATCTCCTCCATCGCGAGGTTGAAGAGCTCCTCGCTCCGCGGCTGGAGGATCTCGCAGAGGATCTGTCTCGAGAGGCGGCGCGGCTTCCTCCCCCCGACGCTCGGCACGCTGATCGTCTCGTCGTCGTCGACCATCCGGGCGAGGGCGCAACCATACTGCACCTTGATCTGCTCGGCCTCCTGGATCGGCGTTCTCAGGCCGACGGCGATGTCGCTCGTGAAGTGCTCGCCGCCGGTCCGCACGACGGCCGTGTGCCTCACCGCCCCGCGCTCGAAGACGGCGACGTGCGTGGCCCCCCCGCCGATGTCCACGAGGCCCACGCCGAGCTCCTTCTCCTCGGATTTCAGGACCGACTCGGCGACCGCGAGCTGGTCGAGAACGATCTCGGACACCTCGATGCCCGCCCGGTTCACGCAGTTGGTGATGTTGTGCACCGCGGTCAGCGAGCCGGTCACCACGTGCACATTCGCCTCGAGCCGCGAGCCAGTCATGCCGATCGGATCGCCGATCCCCTCCTGGTCGTCGACCATGAACTCCTGCGGGATCACGTGGAAGATCGCGCGATCCGGGGGGAGTGAGATCGACCGCGCCGACTCGAGCACGCGGTGCACGTCGATGGTCCCCACCTCGCGATCGCGACCCGCGACGGTGACGACCCCCCGGCTGTTGAAACCCCGGATGTGCCCGCCCGCGATTCCCACGTGCGCCTTCTCGATCGTCACCCCGGCCATGGTCTCGGCTTCGTCGACGGCGGCCTTCAGGCTCTCGACCGCCGAGTCGAGGTTCGTGATGGACCCCCGCCTCAGCCCCCGGGCGGCCGAGCGGCCGACGCCGAGGACATCGATGGTTCCGTTGTCGCGCACCTCGCCGACGACGCAGCAGATCTTCGTCGATCCCAGATCGATCGCGGCGAGGTACCTCTCGTTACGCGCCACTCGTCTTCTCTCCCGTACGGTCCGGCATCACCGCGATCTCGCCGCGGAACCGAAGATCGATGTACTCCGCCCCGATACCGGCGGCCGAAAGCCTCAGTCTCACGTCGCCGAGCGAGCCCAGGTTCTTCGCCGGATCCTCCGGGCTCAGGTAGATCGGCGTCACGAAGTCACGGAGCGTGGCGGTGACCCGATCGGCGCGCGAGACGTCGAGCGTCGAAAGCCCCGCCGAGAACTCCGGAGCTCTCGACTCGAGCGCCTGGAGGGCGCGAATCCCCGCCGTCACCCGGGCGCGCGACACCCGCCCTTCCGCGCCGACCACCCCCGTGAGGATCGCGTGGTTCACGCCGGCGTACCTCGGCCCGTACCGTCCGATGTCGAACCCTTCCGCGTCCGTCATGTGGATGCCGTCCGCGGCCTGGACCAGCGCGAGGGTCTTCCGCGGCTCGACGAGCACCAGGATCGTCGACGGAAGGCGGCGCCGCACCGACGATCCCCTGACCCACGGGTTCCCCGCCGCCGCGCGCTGAACCTCCGCGATGTCGATCGTCAGCACGTTCTTCCCGAGGAGAGGCTGCAGCTTCGCCTCGACCTCGCGGTCGATCGTCTCCCCCGCCCCCTCCACGACGATCTGCCGGAGCGGAAACCGGTCGGGATCGACGAGGAGCAGCCACGCCGTCCGGAACCCGAACGCGGCGAGGCCGGCCCCGGCGAGCCACGCCGCGCACCAGATCGACGCGACGAGCGCGGTGCGCCGCTGGCGGCGCCGCCTCACCCTGCGGTTCCCCCCCGGCCTCAGGTAGCGGGGCTCCTCGGGAGCCGCCGGACCCTGGTTTCCCGGGGGCGTCAGCACGTCACAACCACCTGATGACTTCCTCCTGGAGCACGATCCCCGTGCGCCGCGCCACTTCCTCCTGGATCCGCCCGATGAGCACGAACAGGTCCTCGCTCGTCGCGTCGCCGCGGTTCACGACGAAGTTCGCGTGCACCTCGCTCACCGAAGCGCCTCCCACCGAGAGACCCTTGAGCCCCGCGGCGTCGATCACCCTTCCGGCCGAATCTCCCGGAGGATTCCGGAAGATGCACCCCGCGCTCCGCTCGCCCGGAGGCTGCGAGCCGGTGCGGCGCGCCTGGAATTCCCGGAGCCTCGCCTCGATCGCGGGCACGTCGTCCCGCAACAACGAGAAGACCGTCTCCACCACCGCCCCTTCGGACCGGAAGGGGCTCGTGCGGTAGTCGAAGTCTCCGGGTCCGACGTGGCGGCGCCGGCGCGTTCCATCCGGCGCGAGCCACTCGACCTCGACGACGTGGTCCGACATCTGCCCGCCGTACGAGCCCGCGTTCATCACGATCGCGCCGCCCATCGTCCCCGGGATTCCCTCCGCCCACTCGAGCCCGGCGAGTCCCCGCGCGGCGCACGCCCGAACGAAGCGCTTGATGTTGAACCCCCCGCCCGCGCGGGCGATCGCCCCCTCGAAGGCCGGCTCCTGCCGGATCGTCCGCGTCAGGATGACCGGGTCCTCGAACGGCCCCGGCCCGCCGACGACGTTCGCCCCGCCCCCCAGGACACGGAACGGAATCCCGAAGCCGTGCAGCTCGCCGAGGAGAGACGCGAGCGACGCGACCGTCCTCGGCCGGAGCAGCGTGCGGATCTCGCCCCCCACCCCGAGGCTCGTCAGGTCCGCGAGCCGTCTCCCCGTCTCGAGGCTCACACCGCATTCGGCGGCGATCGTCGCGATCGAGCGGGCGCGTTCGACGTCCAATCCCGTCCTCCATCTCTAATTGTCCCGGCCGCGGCCGCGGACGGTGCGCTTCTTCCGCTCGCCGCCGCGAGGGAGGAGAACGCGCTCGCAGATCCTCCCGACGTCCCCGGCGCCGAGCGTCACGACGATGTCGCCGGGGCGCATCGCTTTCCGCACCGCTTCCTCGGCCTCGTCGAGGTCCGCGACCAGCGTGACGTCGCGGTGGCCGTGGCTGCGGATCCCCTCGTACAGGAGCGCCGAGCTGATCCCGTCGATCGGATCCTCGCCGGCCGGATAGATCGGCGTCACGATGACGACGTCGGCCTCGTAGAACGATCGCGTGAACTCCTCGGCGAGGGCGCGCACTCGCGTGAAGCGATGAGGCTGGAAGACGGCGACGATCCGGCGCTTCCATCCCTCTTTCGCGGCGCGCAGCGTGGCGCGGATCTCCGTCGGATGGTGGCCGTAGTCGTCCACCACGAGGATGTCGCCGGGAAGCGTCCCCTTGAGCTGGAAGCGGCGATCGGCGCCGTGGAACGTGGCCAGGCGCGCCGCGGCGTCCTCGAACGCGACGTCGAACTCGAGCGCGACGGCGAGCGCCGCGAGCGAGTTGTGGACGCTATGCCGGCCGGGAACCCGGAGCCGCACCTCGCCGAGCCGCGCACCCTTCATCGACGCCTCGTAGCGCGTCTCGAAGCCGTTCATCTCGATGGCGGACGCTGTCAGATCGGCCTGCGCGCTCGCCCCGTACGTGAGGAGCTTCTTCGTCAGCCTCGGCATCAGCCCCTGAATCTCGGGATTGTCGAGGCAGACGACGCCGAGACCGTAGAACGGAACCTTGTTGAGGAAGTCGGCGAAGGCGTCCCGCAGCGCCTCGAGCGATCCGTAGTGATCGAGGTGCTCCGCGTCGATGTTCGTCACGACGGCGATCGTCGGATGGAGGTGAAGGAACGAGCCGTCGCTCTCGTCCGCCTCCGCCACCATGAGATCGCCGGAGCCGAGGCGCGCGCTCCCCCCGAGGCTCCCGAGCCGCCCGCCGATGACGATCGTCGGATCGAACCCCGATTCCGCGAGAAGGTGCGCGACCATCGACGTGGTGGTCGTCTTGCCGTGGCTTCCGGCGACGCACACGCCGTACTTCATCCGCATCAGCTCCGCGAGCATCTCGGCTCTCGGGATCACCGGGATGGCGAGACGGTGCGCCTCGGTCACCTCCACGTTATCGGCCTTCACCGCCGAGGAGACCACGACGACGTCGGCGCCGTGCACGTTCTCCGCGAGGTGGCCGGAAGAGATGCGGCCGCCGAGCCGCACGAGCTTTTCGGTCACGGGGCCGGCCTTGAGATCCGAGCCGCTGACGGCGAAGCCCATGTTCAGGAGGACCTCGGCGATCCCGCTCATCCCCGAGCCGCCGATGCCGACGAAGTGGAGGCGCGACGCCTTCCGGAAGGCGCGCGTCCCCCGCGAGGGCGACGCCGCGACGGGCTTCAGATTCCGGGCCGGGCTCGTCACGCCTTCGCCTCCGCCGCCGTCGCCCTCGACGAGGCGAGCCCTTCGATCAGCGCGGCGATCCGATCGGCGGCGTCGGGGCGGCCGAGGGCCCTGGCCGCCGCCGCCATCGCGTCGAGGCGAGCCTCGTCGCCCAGGAGAAGAGAGAGGGTCGTCGCCAGCCGCTCGCCCGTCAGATCGCGCTGCGCGATGACGACGGAGGCTCCCGCCTCCTCGAGGGCGCGCGCGTTGTGCGTCTGGTGATCGTGCGCCGCGGTCGGGAGGGGGACGAGGATCGACCCGCGGCCGGCCGCCGTGATCTCGGCCACGCCGCCCCCCGATCGGGCGAGGATCAGATCCGCCCCGGCCATCGCCCCCGCCATGTCGTCGACGAACGGGCGCACGTCGGCCTCGATTCCGGCGCGCTCGTAGGCGGCGCGCATCGCGTCGACCCCCGCGGCGCCGGTCTGGTGCAGGACCCGGAGCGCCCCCCGGAGCCGGCCGAGCTTCGGCGCGGCGTCGGCCATCGCCGCGTTGACCGCCGACGAGCCCTGGCTCCCTCCGTATACGAGGAGGTGCCGGGTCGCGCGCCCCTTCGGGCGCGGAGGCACGTGCGCGAACTCGGGGCGGATCGGGTTGCCGGTCACGATGCCGCGGCCGCGCAGGAAGCGCCGCGCGCCGTCGAAGGCGATCGCCACCTCGCTCGCGAACGGAGCGAGCCAGCGGTTCGTCATCCCGGGGGCGAGGTTCTGGTCCTGGATGAGGGTCGGGATGCGCCGCAGGATCGCGGCCGCGAGAATCGGGCCGGAGGCGTACCCGCCGACCCCCACCACGACTTCGGGCCGCTCGGCCCCGGTGATCCGGAGCGCCGCGCCGAGGGCGCGGGGAAGCATCGCGAGGCCGCGAGCCGTGGCGCCGACGCTCTTCCCCCGAAGCCCCGCGACGGGGATCGTGATCAGGCGGAACCCGGCCTCGGGCACGAGCTTCGTCTCGAGGCCCCGCGCCGTCCCCACCATCACGACCTCGCACCCAGGGGCGCGCGCGGTGAGCGAGCGCGCGATGGCGATCGCCGGAAAGATGTGCCCTCCCGTCCCGCCGCCCGCGATGAGAACACGTCGCATCCGAATCCCATCTCCTTCAGCTTCCGTACTGCGAGGCGTTGAGGAGCACGCCCGCGGACAGGAGGCTCACGACCATCGACGAGCCTCCGTACGAGATGAAAGGCAGCGGCAGACCCTTCGCCGGAAGGATCCCGAGGCAGACGCCCATGTTGATGAAGGCCTGTCCCACGAGCATCACGGTCACCCCGCACGCGAGGAGCGCGAGGTGCGTGTCGGGGGCGCGCGACGCGACGTAGAGGCCGCGCGCCATGAGGACGAGGAACGCGGCGAGAACCGTGACCGTGCCCACGAGCCCGAGCTCCTCTCCGATGTTCGAGAAGACGAAATCGGTGTGCGGGTAGGGAAGGAAGAAGAGCTTCTGACCTCCTTCGCCGAGCCCGCGGCCCGTCACCCCGCCGGACGCCACCGCGATGCGCGACTGCCGGACCTGGTAACCGGCGCCGCCAGGATCGCCGTCGGGGTTGAGAAACGTCTCGATGCGCCCGCGCTGGTAGTCGTTGAAGACGACCGACACCGTGATCGCCGCCATGACGAGGAGCGCCGGGACGAGGAGGTAGCGCGCCTTCATCCCCGCCGCGAAGAGGAGCGCCCCGGTGACCATCGCGATCGCGAGGGCGGTGCCGAGATCCGGCTGCACCGCGACGAGCGCGACGACGACGCCCGCCGCGACGAGCCCGCCGAGGATCGGGCCGCGCGGCTCCGCGATCTCGGCCTGCCGGCGCGCGACGATCTCCGCGAGGAAGAGAAGGACGGCCAGCTTCGCCAGCTCGGACGGCTGGAACGAGGCGCCGGGGAGGCGCAGCCAACGGTGCGTGCCGTTCGTCGGCGCGCCGAGGAGCGCGAGGACGAGCAGGACGAGCGTCACCGCGAGCAGGCCGCGGGTCAGCCACGGGCTCTGCAGCCTCCGGTAGTCGATCTTCATCAGGAGGACCATGCCGGCGAGCCCCGCCACGAGCGCGATCGACTGCTGGCGCAGGAAATGGTACGGGGTGCCGAACTGCCTCTGCGAGATCACCGCGGAGGCGCTGTAGATCATGAGGAGGCCGCCCGCCGAGAGGAGCACGACGAGGGTGAAGATGATCGGGTCGAACGACCGCTTGGCCGCCATCAGCCCCTCCCGCCCCCGGTGTCGATCTCGCCGATGACGCGGACGAAGTCGTCGCCCCGCGCCGCGTACCCCGTGTACGCGTCGAACGACGCGCACGCGGGGGCGAGGAGGACCACGTCCCCCGGCTGCGCCGCCTCGACGGCGGCGCGCGCGGCCGCGGCGAGCGCCCCTCCTTCGATGATCGGGATGGCGCCCTTCAGGCGCGCCGCAATCCTCGGCCCCGCCTCGCCGAAGGTGACGACGGCCCGCACCCTCTCGCGCAGGTGAGGGATCAGGGAGGGAAAGTCGCCCCCCTTGTCGCGCCCGCCGAGGAGAAGCACGATGGGCGTCTCGAACGATTGGATCGCGCGGATCGTCGAGCCGACGTTGGTCGCCTTGGAATCGTCGTAGACGACCGCCCCCCGCACGCGCCGGACGAATCGCAGCCGGTGCGGCAGCGCCTGGAAGGCGATCACCGCGCGGCGGATCGCCTCGGGCGGAGCGGAGAGGGCCCGGGCGATCGCCGCCGCCGCCGCGACGTTCTCGAGGTTGTGGCGCCCCGGCAACGGGACCTCGCGCGACTCCATCAGCGGGACGGCCCGCCCCGAGTCGACGTGCACGAGCTCGCCTCCCCTGAGGACGACCCCTTCGGCGACGTTCCCGGCGATGGAGAAGGGGATGAGGCGCGCGCGAAGGCCCGTGCGGAGCGACCACGTCTCCGGGTCGTCCGCGTTCAGCACGGCGGTGTCCTCCGCCGTCTGGTTCATGAAGACGCGCGCCTTCGCGGCGTAGTAATCCGCGGGGCCGGGGTAGCGATCCTGGTGATCGGGGCTCAGGTTCGTGACCGCCGCCACCTTCGGGTGGAACGTCTCGATTCCCTCGAGCTGGAAGGACGATACCTCGGCGACGTAGACGACGTCGGGACCGTCCCCCCCCGTCGGCTGCGGTCGTCCGAGATCCTTCACGTACACGTCGCCGGCCGGAGGGCCGACGAGCGAGATGAGCGGGAGGCCGATGTTGCCGCACGGCCGCGCGCGCCTTCCGGCCTCGTCGAGCATGGCCGCGGCGAGCGCCGTGACGGTGCTCTTGCCGTTGCTCCCGGTGATCGCGACGAGGGTCCCCTGGAGATGGCGGCTCGCGAGCTCGACCTCTCCCACGACTCCCGCGCCGTGCTCGACCGCGGCGCGCAGCGCGTCGAGGGCGGGCGGCACACCGGGGCTCACGACCACGAGGGAGCACCCCGCGAAAACGTCGCGCGGATGGCCTCCGCACTCGACGATCGCCCCGTCCGCGCGCAGCTCCGCCGGCAGCGCGCCGAGATCGTTCTCGGCGCGCGCCTCGCTGACGACCACTTTCGCCCCGCGCGCAAGAAGGAAGCGCGCCGTGGCGGCGCCCGACATTCCGAGCCCCATCACGCCCACCTTCCGCCCCCGCAGCTCCATGACGCCATGCCCCCTCACCTCAGCTTCAGCGTCGAAAGGCTGACGAGCGCGAAGATGATCGCGAGAATCCAGAACCTGATGACGACCTTCGGCTCCGCCCACCCGGCCTTCTCGAAGTGATGGTGGATGGGCGCCATCCGGAAGACGCGCCGGCCGGTCGTCTTGAAGGAGGCGACCTGGATGATCACGGAGATCGCCTCCATCACGAAGAGCCCGCCGACGAGCACGAGCAGGATCTCCTGCTTGATGAGGACGGCGACGGTGCCGATGCCCCCGCCGAGCGCCATCGAGCCGACGTCCCCCATGAAGACCTGCGCGGGGTTGCAGTTGTACCAGAGGAAGCCCAGCGAGGCGCCGACGAGGGACGCGCAGAACACCGTGAGCTCGCCCGCCCCCTTCACGTTCGGGATGCCGAGGTAGTCGGCGACCACCGCATGCCCGACGACGTAAGCGAGGATGGCGAACGTCGCCGAGGCGATGAGGACCGATCCGATCGCCAGGCCGTCCAGCCCGTCGGTGAGGTTCACCGCGTTCGACGACCCGACCAGCACCAGCAGCACGAG